>CAYTGK010000015.1:11087-13096 GCA_964437305.1 uncultured Muribaculaceae bacterium | reverse complement strand
CCAGGTAAATAAAAATACTCATTTCTATCTAATTCGACATGAAATCTATCTAAAAATACTTGATCATCTTTAATGTTTTTATTAACTTCAACTTTTTTTAAATCTGATATTTCACTATCAGCTAAAAGTCTGATATTGACCCCTTTTAAAATGGCAATTCCTGAATCAATATCCATTATTTTAAATACAGTATCATTATTATAAGAGTTACGTGTTACTAAATCCCCTATATTAAATGGCATACAATCATCTCCAAAAAATTATATGCCATATTTTTTTAATTTAGACTCCATCTTCTATTTTATCACTTCTTTATTTTAAACTATTAGCAAGTTCAACAAATATTTCTAAAGATAATTCTTCAGCTCGAACTGTTAAATCAAATTCGTATTTATTAAGCACTTTTAAAACTTTATCTAAATCATAATTTTTTAAATTATTTCTTATATTCTTTCTTTTATATCTAAAAGCATCATGTAATAACTTATTAAAGAAATCTTTATCCTTTAAAGGTAATAAATTTTCTTTTTTAATAAGTGATATTACCATACTATCAACATTAGGTTTAGGTATAAATGAATCACGTGATACTATAAATTCCTGTTTAATATTAAAATAATAATTTAAGTATACCGTTAAAGAATTATACTCTCGAGTTCCAGGCTTAGCATTAAATCTTTCACCTACTTCTTTTTGAACCATTACTGTTATATAGGAAAAATCAAGATTAGAACCAATAATTTTTTCTATAATTGGAGTCGTTATATAATAAGGAAGATTAGCAACTAAATATAAATTATCATATATATAATCTTTAATATCAGATATAATATCACTTTTTAAAAAATCATTAAAAATTATCCGAACATTATCAAAATCTTTTAAATTATTATCTAATATCGCTTCTAATCTATCATCAATTTCATAACACAAAACATTATTAGCAACTTTGGCTAACTCTCTTGTTAAATTCCCACTTCCAGGTCCTATTTCAATAACTAATGAATTATCTTTAAAAGGAACACAATTAACAATTTTCGTTAAAACATTTTTATCATTCAAAAAATTTTGTCCTAAAGATTTTTTATAATCAAAGTCATTCATAAAATCTCCTTTTTTTATTGTAAAATAAATTATAAAATTTTTTCTAATATATTAGACATTATATCATAAAAAAACATATTTTTCTAAAAAACGATTATTTTTTTATAATCTTAGGAATATTATTAAATAGAGGTTGAACAAATGAAAAAAGGTATGATTGTTTTAATTGTTTTAATTACTATAGTTACTATTTTGTGTATTTTCAAAATTAATAAAAAAGAAGTTATTAAAGAAAATGATAATAATCCTTATCAAGAATTTAGTTTTTATAAACAAGAAAACTTAGATAGATATAAAAAATATCAACTAGCTTACCCTAATTTAAGTTCTAAAGATATTGTTTTAAGAGTTAATATGAACCTTGACAATAGTTTCTATACTAATACAAGAGAAGTAAAAGAATTTAATACATTAATGCTTGTTAATAAATATAATTATCTAGCTAAAGATTTTGAAATTCCAACTTTAGTTAAGGTAGAAAAATATGCAAAAGATGGAATGTATTTAGATAAAACTTGTATGGAAGCATTTATTAAAATGGCAAGTGATATTGAAAAAGAAGGTTATAATTTAAGAGCCATTTCTACCTATCGAACTTATGATTATCAAAGTAATTTATATAATAATTATGCTAAACGGGATGGTATTAATATGGCTGATACTTATTCAGCAAGACCTGGTTTTTCAGAACATCATACAGGACTAGCAATTGATGTTGATAATATTACAAAAGTTTATACCGATTTTCTTGATACTAAAGAATTTGCTTGGATGCAAGATAATGCTTATAAATATGGTTTTATTTTAAGATATCCTAAAGATAAAGAAAATATAACTGGATATATATATGAACCTTGGCACTATCGATATGTAGGAGTTGATATTGCTAAATATATTCATGAAAA
>CAYTGK010000015.1:0-10987 GCA_964437305.1 uncultured Muribaculaceae bacterium | reverse complement strand
AACCTTGGCACTATCGATATGTAGGAGTTGATATTGCTAAATATATTCATGAAAACAATATAACTTTTGAAGAATATTATTATGAATTTTTAGATAATAATTAAAAAAGCTTAAAAGCTTTTTTACTTTAAATCGTATTAAAGATAATGAATGATAAATTTTAAAAATAACTAAATTTAAAAAAATTTAAGTCATATTACAAATTTTATATAATCTATAAATCAGACTTTTTTAATTATCAGTTACAAGTATAATAGTTCCTTACTTTAAAAGATTAAGATTTAATTAATTTTCTAAAAATTACTAAGAAATACAAAGATAGTTAGGAAAATACTAATCTTCATAACAAATTAAAGGTTATATATTTGTCGTATGAAATGTCGAAAAAGATACTTTAGGAAAAGTATCTAATCACGAGGCCGAAAGAATAAAGAGAAAATAAAGGCAAAGAAAATAGCCGATGTAATACCAGAAGCAGTTAAATCAAACATTCCCATTGCAAGTCCGATAAATCCAGCTTCTTGAGCTCGAACTAACCCACCATGAATTAATAAATGACCAAACGATGTAATTGGTACTAAAGCTCCAGCTCCAACATGGGCAACAATTAAATCATAGATATCAAAGATATCTAAGGCTGCACCACATATTACAAAGATACTTGTAATATGTCCAGGTGTTAATTTGGTATTGTCTAATATTAATTGGGCAATTAAACAAACAGCACCTGCAAATAAAAATGAATATATATATATCATATAACACTCTCCAAACTAATAGCATGAGCTATACTTACAATATTTTCTTTTTGAAAAACCATAGTTGGATTAAATAAAGCACCTGTTGCTACATATAAAACTCTTTTTAATTCTTGTTTTTCAAGTTTTTTAATAATATCTGAGTAAACAACAAGAGCACTGCAAACTGGTCCTGACCCACCAGCTTGAACATCTTTTTGTTCTTTTAAATCATAAAGCATTACACCACAGTCATTATATTTATTTTTTAAATCAATATCATACTCTACTTTTAAATAGTCTCTTAAAATTTCTTTACCATATAAACCTAAATCACCAGTTAAAATTAAATCATAATCATCAATTGTTCTATCTAAATCACTTAAATGTTGATTAATAACTTCAGCTGCAGCTGGTGCCATAACACTTCCCATATGTAAAGGATCATTTTGTGCTAAATCTACTGGTGTTCCAATGGTTGAGCTTTCAATTCGAACTTTACTTTTTTTGTTTGTTAAAATACAACTTGCTCCACCTGTTGCTGTAAAGGTTGCTGTACTAGGTTTAGGAGCTCCATATTCAGTAGGATTTCTAAATTGTTTTTCAGAAACCATATTATGACTACTAACACTTACTAAAACATTATCACAAGTTTTATTTTCAATAAAATTAGAGCCAATGATTAAACCCTCTGTATTTGTAGCACAAGCACTGTAAATACCTAAAAAAGGACGTTCTAAATCACGAGCAGCATAGCAACTAGCCGCAATTTGATTTTGTAAATCTCCAGCAATAAATAAATCTATATCCGATTTTTCTTGGTTACTTTTCTTTAAAACTAATTTAATACTATCATTCATTAATTTAACTTCTGCCATTTCTAAACTATCACATCCAAAATACATATCTTTTTTATAGTACTTATCAAATCTTTTAACAAGTGGTCCTTTAGCTTCATATGGTCCAACTACCGTTGCTACATCTTTTATATAAACATCTTTATATTTAGTAGTCATTAAGCACCTCCCATAATTATAAGTCTTATGAAACCAAAGATATAAGCTGATACTACACCATATAAGATAACTGTTCCAGCAAGTTTAAACATATTAGCACCTAAACCTGTTACAAAGCCTTCCTTTCTATATTCAATCGCAGCACTTGTCATCGAATGAGCAAATCCAGTAATTGGAATAATTAAACCACATTTAGCAAATTTAACCCATTTATCAAAAAAGCCTAAAGCTGTAAATAAACTTGCTAAAAATATAAGTGTTACAATCATAAAAATAGAAGCATCACTTGTCGATAACCCTAAATAATAAGAATAAAATTCAACTAACAATTGACCAATAACTCCTACTAAACCTCCAACCATAAAGGCAATAAAAGCATTCTGCCAACGTTTTTCTTTTGGTTTATGTTCCATGACTAATTTGTTATATAATTTTTTTTCCACAATATCACCATTCTTATTATTTTCAAATCTTTAGAAAATATACAAAAAAAAGAATTAGACATTGCTAACTCTTGAAAAACTATTTAATTATTTTTGGTATCATCTGTATTATCTGTTTCTGAATTTGTGTTATCATTTTGAGCTTGATTTTGATTATCTTCTTCACTTTGATTATCTTCTAAATTATTATTTTCCGTTCCTAGAGCATCACTTGCTTTTATAATAGTAAAACCAACATCAGATTTTCTTAAAATAAGTTCTCTTGTTTTTATATAACAATCTTCACTATCACAAGTCTTATCAACTTCAGTAATTCCATAAGTAACTTTAATTTCACTATCCGAAAAAATTTCAACTTTTGTTATTTCAGAATTTTGAACTGGTTCTAAATTTGTTGTAGCAACTTCTGCATAAAAATTCTCTTCATCACTTGTGAATTTAAAATTACTAAGTGTAATCAAAGATACATCAACCATATCAATTGACACTCCTAAATTATTTTGCAAAAATACTTCAGCAACAGTTTTGGGCATAGTATAACGATATGTATATTTACTATCTGTTGCTTTTTCTCCTTCGCCATGGTCATATTGAAATACAAAATACCAACCAAATACATTACTAATATCTTCATTAGTTGCTGTTTCTAAATCAAAGTCATTATTAAAATTCATCATATAATCAATAAATTTTGCATTATTAGTTAACCAAGTCTTAACATCATCTTCCGTTACTGTAATACTAGGTTCATCAATATTATTATTTTCAGTCTTTGGAGGCTCTTTTTTATTTTGATTCATTAAATTACTAACTCCAAAACCAACAAAGATAATCCCTGCAATTAAGGCAATAGATCCAAATATAATTCCTTTTTTCTTCTCATTCATTTTATCAAATCTCCTTTACTTTATAATAAGTATACAACATTTTTCTTAAATTTACAAACTTTTTTTATTTTCTTTATACATAACATAATCTTCAATAGTATTTCTTTCTAAATTTAAAATTTTAGCAACTTTATCTATTTCTATTTCTAATTCTTTAATTACTTCATCATTTGGCATATTAAAATAACACATATCCAAAATATGCATATTTAAAAGATCAGAAAATCTTCTTAAAGGACTAGTTATATGAGAATAACTTGCAAATCCTAATCCATAATGTCCACAGTTAAATCGTGAATAAAAAGACTTGGGAGTATTACCACGTAAATTAGCTAATGTCTTTTTATAATAACTATTATCAGGATTTAAAATTAAATTTGTTATTAGTTTAATATTAGAATCATCAAGTTCATGACAACGATATAAATAAGGAAGATTATGTTCTTTAAAATATTCTGCAACACTTTTCCCAGTTAATAGCATACAATAAGTAACTAAATCTGTTCCAAAACTACCTAATTTATTTTTAGTTTCAAGTATATCTAGGTTACTTTCATATTTCATAAATCTTTCAACATTTTTAAAATTTGACTTTAATTTTCCAAGAAAATTTCCTAAAAAAACAAAAACTTTTTCTTCTTCTTTACTTCTCCCTCCTAACTTATAATTTTCATTTATAGATGTATAAGTTGCTCTTTCAGAAACATTAATTACTGTATTCAAAAAATATTTTTTTAAAATATTCCCATCTTTATCACATTCAAAGCAAAAAGTTTTAGCATATCTATCTTTTCCTTTAACCAAAGATAAGTCATCAGATGCTAATTTATAATCAATCATTGGTATTTGTTCATTTCTTAAATAAATTGTCATAGTTTTAACTTTAGCAGCATCAATAATAGGTGAATTATAAGAAATTACAGCTAATGGATCAGCAATATGAACTTTTAACAAGACATTACCATTTTTTAAAAAAGAGACTGATAATGCATCATCTAAAACATAGGTATCTTTGTCATCAATTGTTACTATATAATCATTTAATTTAACTCTTTTACTATTTTCTTTATTCTGATTTAATTTTTCTAATTCTAAGTTACTTGCTTTAATATTAACATTATTAATATCACATAATTCAAATATATCTTTCTTATCTTTAATACTACTAATTATCTTTTTTAAACGTATAACTATCTTAGATTCCAATTTATTATTATTAATGAAATTAACTATGTTATTAATAGCTTCACTTTGTAAATTAATATCTAAATCAAAAGCATCATTTATCAAAAACTTATTAATCACTCTTTCATAATATGCCTCTAAATAATTATTCTTATTAGATATTTCTTTCAGGTATTCATTAATAACTAAAATAAATAAAGGAGTAATTGTAACTTTTATATTTAATAAATTAGCATCAATTTTTAATATTTTATCAACATACTCTAATTTTCTTGATACAAATATTCCGTCTATTAATAAAGTAGCTAAGGGATTTTCATTTAAAGAAAGTGGATCAGGTTTATTTAAACCAGGTTCTAATAAACTACTTAAAATATTGGATATTGTTTTGAAAACTTCAGAATTTTCTTTATCACAATCTTCACTCATTTGTTTATAAATTTTTAAAAGCCAAATAATTTCCCTACGATAACTGCTTTTAGATGTTAGTTTTAATTTATTATAAATATGTTTAATATAATTAGCAACTTTTTTTAAATTATCATAATCATACCATTCATGATAATTTATAATATTTTCTTCTAAAATTTCTAATAACAGCCAAAAATAAGAGTCTAGTTCAAGATTCAAATTCTTCATACAAGTCATTACATCACTTGATTTATATATTTTTTCTTCTATTTCTACTAAACTCTTATCCATTTACTTACTCCTTCGATTGATACCAATTAAGATAACTTCATCACTCAAAAAGTTAATTCTTTCCATAATTCTTCTAGCTGATACTTTATTATAAGCAGCACTATTAATTTGTAAACGATTTTCTAATTCTTTTTGATTATAGTTTGACGTAAAAAAAGTAGGCAATTTGTTTTCCATTCTATATTGAAGAATTGGACTAAGTACCTCATCTCTTGCCCATTCAGTTATTCTTTCAGCCCCAATATCATCAATTAATAAAAGAGGAGCATTTTTAACACTATTAAATAATTCTTGATATTCATTTCCATCTTGAAATCCAGCTTTTAGAGTTCTTAAAAATTCTGGAAAATAAACAATAGCACTTCTTATTCCAAGTTTAGCAAGTTCATTAAATAAAGCAGCTAGTAAATAAGTTTTTCCAGAGCCAAAATTCCCAGTTAAATAAATTCCTTTTCCTTCTTTTGTTTCTTTATATTGATCATAAAAAGCCTTAATTTTTTTGATTATCTCTAAACGATTTTTATCATCTTTATAAATGTTTTTAAAACTAGCTGTTTTTAATAATTCTGGTATTTGAAAAAAATAAATATTCTTAGCATAAGCATTTTTAGCATCTAATTCTTTTTGATAATTACATTTAATATAGGAAAATTTTAATCCATCTCCTAATTCTTCAGGGGTTAAACAAGAGCCATGGATATAATTTTTACAATTAAGTAAAGATTTACATTTTGTACAATTTTTATGTTCATCTACAGCTTCTTTTAATCTTGATGTATATTTCTTTTTCACATCTGTTTCAACTTTTAAAGAATCTACCATTTCTTTAAATTCATCATCTGCTAAAGCTTTTGCATAATTTAGGTCAAGCAAACTATTATCTTGTTTTTTAAAAGCTAGTTTTTCCATTAAAACCTCCTAATATATTTCATCTTTATAATTACTTAATAAGTCTTCACATTCTAAATTTTTAATTTCTTTTACATCTAATAAATCTTTTTTATGATTTTCAAAATATTCATAAATTTTATCATCTCGAAAGCCTATTTTACCAACATCTATCCGATTAGTGCCAAAATAAACTTCTTTAATATTAGCCCAGATAATGGCTGCTAAGCACATAGGACATGGTTCACTAGTTGAATATATAATGCTACCACTTAAATCATAAGTTTTTAAATTTTTACAAGCATTTCGAATAGCCATGATTTCAGCATGAGCTGTTGGATCATTAGAAACTAATACTTGATTATGTCCAACTCCAATTATTTCTCCCTCTTTAACAATAACTGCTCCAAAAGGTCCTCCATCTTGCTTATTCATACCAAGTCTTGCTTCAGCAACAGCTTTTTTTAAATATTCTTCCATAACTTCACCATATATATAATAGCATATTTTAACTTTTATAACAATTAATTTAACAATCTTTTCAGGATAAATTCACAAAATAGTATATGAAAATATGCTATAAGCTAAAAAATATGGAGCAATTGGAACAACAATAGCTATCGTTATTTGTAATGGTATAATAATGAATATATATTATTATTAATATTATTGAATTTTGGAAAAATATTCTAAAAATGACTGGTTATTTTATTATTCCCTTAGGATTAATATTATTATTTATGTCAATAACAAAATTTACAGGAATAATATGGCTCTTTATATACAATTTTATATATGTTAATTTGTTACTTTGTAGTTTTTAATAATTACGAGAAAGAATTAGTTAATAACTTTTTAAAAAAAATTAAACTGAAAAGAAAAAATTGAATTTTCTTTTTCTTTTTATTTTTATATTTACTAATAATTTTATATATTCTTTAATCATCATAAATAATTTTCTTAAATTAAAAGACCTAGAAAGAAACCTCTCTAGGTAATAAAATTTTCTATTTTAAATCATAATTTAAATTTTTAAGTTCATCTAAAACAAATAAACCATCTTTTCTGATTAAAATATCATCAAAATAAATTTCTCCACCACCATAGTCTTTTCTTTGAATTAAAACCATATCCCAATGAATATCTGAAACATTTCCATTAAAGCATTCTTTATAAGCAGACCCTGGTGTAAAATGAATACTTCCACCAATTTTCTCATCGTATAAAATATCTCCAATTGGTGTTAATATCTTAGGATTTAAACCAAAAGAAAATTCTCCAACATATCTACTTCCTTCATCTGTATTTAATATTTCATTCAATTTTTCTGAATTATTTTTACACTTTGCTTCAGTTATTTTACCATCTTTAAATGTCAAACTAACTCCTTCAAATACATATCCATCATAAGGTGAATCGGTATTAAAAGTAATCGTTCCATTGACACTATCTTTAACTGGAGCTGTAAACACTTCCCCATCTGGAATATTTGATTCACCAGCACAGATTATTGCAGGAAGACCCTTTATACTAAAAGTAATATCCGTATTTTCCCCTTTAATTCTAACTTTATCTGTTTTTTCCATTAATTTTTTTAAAGGTTGCATATCCTTATACATTCTATCATAATCAACTGTCATAACATCAAAAGCAAAATCAAAAAATTTTTTATTAGTCATTTTTGATTTATAAGCATCAATTGGACTAGGATAATTTAATAAAACCCATTTTTTCTTATTTATTTGAATATCTTTATATTTACTTAAAGCTTTCTTTAACTTATTATTCAATTCTGGATTAACATTTCTATCATAATAATCACTTAAATTATATTTAATTTGAATAAAAGAATCATATTCTCCTACTTCAAATTTCATAATATTCTTCTTGTTTTCTATAATATCATCATTTAAATTTTCTTTAACTGTATTGTTTATTTCTGGATCAACATATTTAATCGTTGGAACTCCTTTATTTTTTAATATTTCATCAACTAATGATTTAACCAAAGGCATTGTTTCATCACTTTGATAAGTTATTAAAACTTTTTCATGTTCTCCTACTTTAATACTATGATTTACAATTATTTCACTTAATTTTTTAATTCTTTCCATTATAACATTCCTTTCTTTTTTACATAAAATATCTTGGAAAGGAGTATTTTATGTATACTAATTATAATATACCACAAAAAAGGTATTATAAACCAACAAATTATCAAAATTATCCAAACTATACTACAACTACGTATACTACAAATGGAGATCGTTTTTTAGGAGGAGGTTTTTTAGGACCGCTTTTATTAGGTGGCGTTGGAGGTTATTTAATTGGCAGACCTAATTATAATAATCAAGGCCCAATTCCTGTTTATTTTCCTAATGGTGGTCCAGGTCCATACCCATATCCATATCCTCCCTATTCTAATACCAATATCTATTATTAGATGAAAAAATTACTAATTTTATATTTAGTAATTTTTTATTTATCATTTCCTTTTGTTTTAACATAAGCAACATAGGTATCTTCTATATTTCTTGTTAATATGCTACCTGATACTAACTTTTGAAAACTATTTAATTTTGCCATCTTTTCTTGATAATTTTTATCACTTAGTTTTCCGAATATACCAAGCACAACACTAAAACCTTGAATATGTAAAAGTTTTAAATCTTCAAAAGCCTTTTTATAATCAAATGGGTTTTGTATAACACAATATAAATTACTATCTCGAAAAATAGTTAAAGTTCTTTCAACATTATTAAATTTAATATTTACACCTTTAGAACTTGCTACTAAATTTCCTTTTATAATTTCTCTTTTATCATCTCTTTCTTCTTCAAAAGTTTCATTATAATTCGTTAATAATATAAATGGTAACTCTTTAGAAGAAACACTGTCTAAAAAACCTTTATCAAGTTCTAGTACAATATTACTTAAAACTCCAGTAGCCATTAAATTTTGTTTATAAAGCTCTAAATCGTGTTTAACTTCTTTTAAATAATTTAAATAATCTTGATTACCAAGCATATCGTGAGTATCTTCTGTTATTCCCTTACTTGCTTGATATTCTTTATATAATTTTTTCAAATACTCCAAAAATGCTTCTTTATTCACAAAATCCCCCTTTTATTTTTATTATTTTACTTTTTTAAATACTTTACTAGCTAACTCTTCATCAACTGTTGAATAATTATTAGATTTAATACCATGTTCCCTATCATATCTATTTAATTCTTCAACATATTCTATCCATTCTGGCTCAATTGAAGTAATCATTCTTTCACAATTAAAGAAACTATATTCTTCTCTTTCATCATCAGATAAATTACTTAAATTAGGATAACCATTTGATAAAAATTTAATTGAATACCCACCTAAAGCCATATACATTTCACGAACAGAATCACTATTTTCAATAAGGGTAGTTCTCGCAAATTCTTCTCTTGTTAAGTTAAAAGTTTTTATAGCTGCAATTCCCTTATTACTCATCTCTCTATTCTTCCCTGGCTCATATTCTTCTTCATAAAAACGCACAAAAACAATACCATCTAAATTAGGATTATATCCATAATATGCTTTAATTTTAGCAGCTACTTCTGAATCAACGTTATAATGTGTTAAAGGTATATGAAATATAACCCTAGCACTAGATACATTATAGCCATCTTTATATAAACGATATAAATCATATACAGCGTCTGAGTCATATATTTTGGTTAAAGAATTTAAATATGCAATCGTATTTGGATATAAATTTTCTTCTTTATGAATTTCTCGATAATCTATTCGAGCATCACTTTCTTTTCTTTCCTCTAAAAATTCATCAAGTCTAGAAAAATATTTTTTAGAAAAATATTGTCTTTCAACTCCATTTAAAGTTTTAATTTTGTTATTATAGTAACTATCAGTTACCCTTCTATCTATTTTTCTAATTTGTTTTTGCATAACTGGTTTAGTTTTATTTAAAGTATCATCAATATCTATGAATCTTATTTCAAATAAAATTCCCATTTCTCGACATAAATTCATCTTATAATTGGTTGTAGCTAACATTATATTATTAAAGTCTATTAAGTTAGCAATCGGTAAAGCTAAAAATTCTTCTTTAGTTAAATTACCATAATCTGTCATATAAACCCTTCTTTCTATTATATTATTTTAATTAGGAAATATGCACTATCCCTAACTGATTTCTAAATCATATCATATTTTTAACATTATGTCAAGTTAATGTTAATATCTGTAAAAAATTTACATTCAAAATATCTTTTAAATATAAAAATATAGCTAGCTTTATCTAACTATATTTTATTCTAAATTACAATCTGACATAGCATTCAATGTCAAATCGGCAAGTCTTCCATCAAGATAAGCATAATAACCAGCACTTGCTATCATAGCTGCATTATCAGTTGCATATTTAATACTAGGAAAAGTATAATTGACATTATTCATTTGACATAATTCTTCGAATTTGTGCCTAATTCCACTATTAGCAGCAACTCCTCCAGCTAAAATTAAATTTTTTACATTGTATTCAAAAATTGCATTCATTGTTTTTTTCGTTAAAGATTTTATAACTACTTCTTGAAAAGATTTGGCTAAATTTTCTTTATTAATACTCTTACCTCTTTGTTCTTCATTATGAACAAGATTAATAACTGCACTTTTAAGTCCACTAAAACTAAAATTATAGGAATCATCATTTAATGGTATTGGTAAATTATAAGTGTCTTCACCAAGACTTGCTAATTTATCAATCTTTGGTCCACCTGGATATTCAATATTTAAAACTTTAGCTACTTTATCATAACATTCACCAACAGCATCATCTAACGTAGAGCCTAATTTTTGAAAAGAATAATCTTTATTCATATAAATAAGTTCCGTATGCCCTCCACTTATGACAAGTGCTATTAAAGGAAATTCTAATCTCTTTACTAAATTATTAGCATAAATATGCCCTGCAATATGATGAACAGGAATTAAAGGCTTATGATAAAGAAATGCAAGCGTTTTCGCACATTCTACTCCAACCAATAAACTTCCAATTAAACCTGGTCCATAGGTTACTGCAATTGCTGTTATATCATCAATTGTCATTTTAGCTTTTTCTAAACATTCTTCTA
>CAYTGK010000014.1:0-14299 GCA_964437305.1 uncultured Muribaculaceae bacterium | reverse complement strand
ACTAATTCTATTATTACCATTAATGCTCCATCTCCACGTCTTTCATCAAGTTTTAGAATTCTCGTATATCCTCCGTTTCTTGATTCATAACGTTTAGCTAAATCATCAAATATTTTAGTTACACATTCAGTATCATTATGAAGGAAAGCAAGTGCTAATCTTCTTGAAACTAAATCACCCTTTTTACCATAAGTTATCATCTTATCAACAAACTTACGTACTTCTTTGGCTCTAGTTTCAGTAGTTTGTATTCTTTCTTTCATGATAACATCTCTTGTTAAATTGGCAAGCATACTTTTTCTATGTTTGTTATCACGACCTAATTTTCTATATGCCATATTTTTCCCTCCTAATCTTCATCACGTAAACTTAGTCCCATATCTTTAATCTTATCTAAGACTTCTTTTAAAGATTTTTTTCCTAAGTTACGAATCTTCATAAAATCACTTTGTTTTTTATCAATTAAATCTTTTAAAGTTTTAATATTTGCTCTCTTTAAGCAGTTAAATGTTCTAACAGAGAAATCTAAGTCTTCAATTGCTGTTTCTAATTCTTTAGATTTAGTATCTTCTGTCTTTTCAATCATTAAACCTGTCATGTCAACAACATTATCCATATCAGCTAAAACATTAAAATGAACTATCAATATTTGAGAAGCTAAACTAAGTGCCTCTTGTGGTTTTATACTACCATTTGTCCAAATATTTAAAATTAATTTATCATAATTTTCATCTTGACCAACTCGAGCATTATCAACTTCATAAGATACTCTTTCAATTGGTGAATATAATGAGTCAATTGCAATTGTTCCTACTTTTTTGATATCAAGAAGCTTCTTATTTTCTTCACTTCTCACATATCCTCGACCATTAGAAACGGTCATTTCCATAACTAAATGGGCACCTCTACTAAGAGTTGCAATTAAAAGATTAGGATTAACAATTTCAATATCAGGATCAACAACAAAGTCTCCTGCATGAACTTCTAATTCATCACTATTACATTCAATATCAAGATGCATTGTTTTCATCTCATCAGAGTTATTTTTTACAACAACACTTTTTAAATTTAAAATAATAGTCGTTACATCTTCTCTAACTCCATCAATTGTTTGAAATTCATGTTGAACTCCTTCAATTTTTACACTTGATATTGCACTTCCTGGTAGACTTGATAACAATACTCGTCGTAGAGCATTACCAATTGTATTACCAAACCCTCTTTCAAGTGGTTCAAGTTCAAATTTTCCATAAAAATTATTTTCAATATAATCTGTTACCTTATAACTTGGTTTCTCAAAAGGTCTATTAAAATTTGCCATCTTTATTCCTCCCTTACTAACCACGTGGACGTTTTGGTGGACGACATCCATTATGTGGAATTGGTGTTACATCACTAATTGATGTAATCTCAAGTCCTGCTGTTTGTAGTGAACGAATTGCAGTTTCTCTTCCTGGGCCAAGTCCTTTAACCCAAACTTCAACCTTACGCATACCAGCATCAAATGCTTTTTTACCAGCTGCCTCACTTGCAAGTCCAGCTGCAAATGGAGTTGATTTTTTGCTACCTTTAAAGCCAATAGCTCCAGCACTTGCCCAAGCAACTGCATTTCCATCTTTATCAGACAAAGTAACAATTGTATTATTGAATGTTGCATGAATATGTGCAATACCTTCAGGAACATTCTTTTTAACTTTTCTTTTTCTTTGTTTATAAGCCATAGTTTACCTCCTTTTTTAAATTATTCTTAAACTATTTTTTCTTATTAGCAACAGTTTTACCTTTACCTTTACGAGTACGAGCATTACGATTTGTTCTTTGTCCTCTTACTGGTAAACCTTTTTTATGACGAATTCCTTGATATGAGTTGATTTCCATTTTAGTCTTAATATTCATGTTAACTTCACGTCTTAAATCACCTTCTGTTAAATGAAGATTAATTTCATCTCTTAATCGTGTTAATTCATCGGCTGTTAAATCTTTTGCTTTCTTAGTAGGTTCAACTTTTGCATTCTCACAGATTGTTTTTGCAAGATTTCTTCCAATACCGTAAATATAGGTTAATGATACAACAATATGTTTATCATTAGGTATATCTACACCCTTAATACGTGCCATTTAATTACACCTCCTATTATCCTTGGGTTTGTTTGTGTTTTGGATTTTCACAAATTACCATTACTTTACCTTTACGTTTAATTACTTTACATTTTGCACAAATTGGTTTTACAGATGGTTTTACTTTCATAATTTTATCATTCCTTTCATTTCCGATAGGTTATTCGCCCATGTGTTAAATCATAAGGAGTTAATTCCAGTACAACATTATCTCCTTCAATGATACGAATGTAATTCATTCGCATTTTACCAGAAACATGAGCCTCAACAATATGCTTATTACTAAGCTCTACTTTGAATTTATACCCTGGTAAAACTTCAATTACTTTTCCCTCTACTTCGATAGTATCGTTTTTGGTAACTTTGGCTGTATCGTTTTTCGAAGTTCTGGCATTATCTTTATGCGTCTTTGCCATTTTCGCCTCCTGTTAATATTTTATATCCTTCTTTCGTAACAACAACAGTATGTTCATAGTGTGCCGCTCTACTATAATCTTCCGTTTCAATAGTCCAATCATCATCTAATATACAAATTTCTGGACTTCCTAAAGTTAACATAGGTTCAACGGCAATCACCATTCCCTCTTTTAAAAGAGGTCCAATTCCTTTTATACCATAATTTGGAACATTAGGTTCTTCATGCATACTAGTTCCAATTCCATGACCAACTAATTCTTTAACAACTCCTAAATGATGTTTGGTTGCATACTTTTCAATAGCTGCTCCAATATCTCCAATATGAGCTCCAGGTTTAATTTCCCCTAGACCAACAAATAAAGCATTCTTGGTATGTTCCATTAAGTATTTTGAATCATCATCTATCTTTCCAACAGCATATGTCCAAGCTGAATCTCCATGGTAACCTTTGTAACAAGCAACAATATCAATAGAAATAATATCACCATCTTTTAATTTTCGATTACCAGGTATACCATGAACAATCTCTTGATTAACACTCGTACAAATAGAAGCTGGATACCCCTCATATCCTAAAGTTGAGGGAGTTGCTCCTTGACTTATAATAAAATCATGAGCTAATTTATCAAGTTCTTTAGTTGTAATACCTGCCTTAATATAAGGTTTCAAATATTGATGTGTTAAATAAACGATATAACCAGCTTGCTCTAATAAGTCAATTTCCCGAGGACTTTTAATACTAATCATGAAGTAAAGCCTCTAACTCTTCTAGCATTTGTTCTTTCGTTTCACCTTTTATAAAGAACAAATTACCTTTTTCTTTATAATAATTGATAAGAGGAGCAGTCTTTTCATTATAAGTTTCATATCGCTTTTTAAAAGATTCCTCATTATCATCACTTCTTTTATATAACTCTCCACCACATTTATCACAGATACCATTTACTTTTGGAGTATTTACACCCGTTAAAGTATTATAAACACTTCCACAATCTTTGCATAAAACTCGTCCTACAATTCGTTTTTTTAAAGTTTCATAAAAAGTATCAATGACAACAACTATCCCTAAATCAAGACCTAAATTATTGAGCATTTCATCATATTTTTTGGCTTGACTTAAAGTTCTAGGAAAGCCATCTAAGATATAACCATTTTTTATATCATTTTCTTTAAGTCTTCTTTCTAATAACTCAAAAACAATTTCATCTGAAACTAATTCTCCAGTTTTAAGTATTGAAGCAATTTTCTTTCCTAAATCAGTCCCATCACTAGCTGCATTTCTTAGTAAATCACCAGTTGAAATATGTACATAGTTATACTTTTCAACTAGCATTTCTGATAATGTTCCTTTTCCAGCCGCAGGGGCTGCTATTAAAATGATATTTTTCATCTTAAATGGCTCCTTCTCTTTTTATAAGTTCTTGTTGCTAAACTTCCCTCTAATTGCTTATAAGTTTCAAGGGCAACTCCAACGACAATTAATAACCCTGTTCCTCCAATACTTACACTTGAAGGTAATTTGGTTATAACAGTAAATAGAATTGGTAAAGCAGCAAGTATAATTAATAATATTGTTCCAACAATCGTAATTCTTGATAAAGATTTACTTATATATTCTTCTGTTTCATGTCCTGGTCTAATACCTGGAATATAACCTCCATTATTCTTTAAATTATCAGCAACATCTTCTGGTTTTAATTGAATGAATGTCCAAACATAACCAAAGAAGAAAATTAACAAAACATAAATTATAAATCCGACTGGTTTGGAATAATTTAAATAATTATTAACAAAATTAGTAAATCCTTCATTTTTCACAAAAGCTGCAATCGTTGAAGGAATTGCAAGCAAGCTTGATGCAAATATTACAGGTAAAACTCCAGCTGTATTTAACTTAATAGGTAAGAATGATTGTTCAGAACCATATGATCCTGTTGTCTTATTAGCATATTGAAGTGGAATTCTTCGTTCTGATTCTTGAACATAAACAACTCCTATAATAATTAAGAAATATAGTATTACAAAGATGACAAACTTTCCAATTCCAAAGACAATATCCATCGTCTCAGCATCGAATGAAACAAGAGATGTGAAAGCTGTTTTGAACATTGTTGGTAAAGTTGAAATAATACCAGCCATAATCATTAATGATATTCCATTTCCAATTCCTTTTTGGGTTATTTGATCTCCAAGCCACAAACAAAAAGCTGTACCAGCTGTTAAAACAACTGCAAAATATAAATAATCAAAAGCACTTCCATTTGGAATAAAAGCTAAACTGAAGAAATAACCTTCAATAAAAGCCATACCAATACCTACATATCTTGTTATTTGATTAACTTTCCGTCTTCCAACTGGACCTTCTTTGGAAAGTTCAGTGAAATATGGAAAAATCTCCAGCATCTCTAAAAGTTCAATTATAATTGATGCTGTAATGTAAGGCGAAACTCCAAGTGCAAAGATTGAAAATCTTTTTAAACTTCCTCCACCCATCATATTAATAAGTTCTAAAAAACCTAAATTTTTTGTAATATTCGATGTTCCTGGAACAGTAATTCCTGTACCAACTATAAAAACTAATAATCCCCCTAATGTAAATAATATTCTTTTTCTTAAATCTTTATTAGTAGGTGCAAATATTTGCTTTATAGTAGCAAACATCAAATCACCTCGATTTTGCTTCCTGACTTTTCAATTTTTTCTACTGCTGTTCTTGAAAACTTATGTGCCTTGATAGTCAATTTCTTTTCAAGTTCTCCATCACCTAAAACTTTTACTCCATCTAATTGATTTTTCAAAATTCCAGTTTCTTTTAATAGTTCAGGAGTTACAACTGTTCCATCCTTAAATTTATTTAAATCAGAAACATTGATAGTTGCATATTTAATTTTAAATTCACTATTGGAAAATCCCCTTTTTGGTAATCTTCGATAAAGTGGTAATTGACCTCCTTCAAAAGTTGCAGGAATTGAAACGCCACTTCTAGCCTTTTGACCTTTCTCACCACGGCCACTGGTTTTTCCTAGTCCAGAGCCCATACCCCGTCCAACTCTACGTCTTTCGTGTTTAGCTCCTTCATTTCTCTCTAATTCATGTAATTTCATTATCCTAAAATCTCACTTTCTTCTTTTCCTCTTAATTCAGCAACTTCTGAGGCTGTTTTAATTGAACTTAAAGCATTAATCGTTGCAGTTGCCATATTTAATTTTGTTCTTGAACCAAGTGATTTACTAGATATATCTCTTAGCCCAGCAAGTTCTAAGACTGCACGAACAGCTCCACCAGCAATAAGTCCTGAGCCAGCTTTAGCAGGTTTAATTAATACTCTAGCAGCTCCACTTTTACCAATTGCTTCATGAGCAATAGTTCGATTATCAATTAGAGTAACTTTTATTAGATTTTTATTTGCAGCTTGAATAGCTTTTTTAATAGCATCTGGAACTTCACCAGCTTTACCAATTCCAATTCCAACTGTTCCTTTTCTATCACCAACAACAACCGTTGCTGAAAATCTTCTTTGTCTTCCTCCTTGAGTAACTTTAACAACACTCTTGATTTCCACAACTAATTCTTCCATCAACTTATTGTTCTTGTTATCTTTTTTTTGTTTTTGCATTTCGACCTCCTCTTAGAATTCTACTCCACCGTCTCTTAAAGCATCAGCAAGAGCTTTAACACGACCATGGTATAAGTATCCACCTCTATCGAATACAACTTTAGTAATATGAGCTTTCTTAGCTTTTTCAGCAAGACTTGCTCCAACTAATTTAGCTGCTTCAATATTACTGCCATTTTGTCCCTTATTTTCAAGAGAACTAGCAGAAACAAGAGTAATACCTTCTTCATCATTTATAATTTGAGCATAAATATTTGAATTAGAACGGAATACGCAAACTCTAGGTACTGAAGCTGTACCAATAATTTTACTTCTTACTCGTTCATGTCTTTCTTTACGCATATCGTTTCTTGATACTTTTTTTATCATAAACTTCCTCCTTTAAGCAGCCTTTTTACCTTCTTTACGACGAATATATTCATCTTTATAACGAATACCTTTTCCTTTATAAGGTTCAGGCGCACGTACTTTTTTGATATTAGCAGCAAATTCCCCTACTGCCTCTTTAGAAATTCCTGAGATAGAAATTTCTGTATTACTAATAACTTCTACTTTTAATCCTGTTGGAATAGGAACTTCAATTTGATGTGAATATCCTGCATTAATTACAAGTTCATTTCCTTTTAAACCAAAACGATATCCAACACCAATTATTTCTAAATTTTTTGAATAACCTTCCGTTACTCCTTTAATCATGTTAGCAAGATTAGCATTAGCAGTTCCATGTAAAGCTTTAGAAGTTTTAAGTTCATTTTTTCTTGTTAAACTGATTTCATTACCATCAATCTTTATATCAATAACACTTGGTAAATCTAAACTTAACTCTCCAAGTTTACCAGTAACTACTATATGTTTATTATTTTCTGTTACACTAACACCTTCAGGAATAACAATCTTTCTATTTCCTATACGGCTCATAATAATATCCTTTCTACCAAATATAAGCTAATACTTCTCCACCTAAATTATTCTTTCGAGCATCTTTATCAGTCATAAGACCTTTACTCGTTGAAATAATTGCAATACCTAATCCATTTAAAACTTTAGGAATTTCATCACTTTTCGCATAAACTCTAAGTCCTGGTTTAGATATTCTTTTTAGGCCAGTAATAACTCTTTCCTTATTTGGTCCATATTTTAACGTTAAAACAATTGTTCCTTGAACATCTTCTTTTGATACCTCATAGTTTTCAATAAAACCTTCTTCTTTTAAAATTCTTGCAATCTCAACTTTTAAGTTTGAAGATGGTACCAAAACTTCTTGATAGTGCATTTGATTTGCATTCCGAATTCTCGTTAGCATATCAGCAATAGCATCTGTTACTACCATATTCTTTATCCTCCTTTTTACCAGCTTGACTTTTTGACTCCTGGTATTTGTCCTTTATAAGCTAATTCTCGAAAACAAATTCTACAAAGACCAAATTCTTTCATAACAGCGTGTGGACGTCCACACCTTTGACATCTTGTATATTCTCGAACTTTATATTTTTGTTTTTTATTAGCTTTATTTATCATACTTTTTTTAGCCATATTTTCCTCCAATTACTTTCTAAATGGCATTCCAAGTTCATTTAACAAGTCATATGCTTCTTCATCATTTTTAGCAGTTGTTACAAACACAATGTCCATTCCACGAACTTTAACGATATCATCGTATTCAATTTCTGAGAAAATAAGTTGTTCTTTAATTCCTAAAGTATAGTTTCCTCTACCATCAAAGGCTTTTGGACTAATTCCTCTGAAATCTCTTACTCTTGGTAGAGCAATACTAATTAACTTATCCATAAAGTTAAACATCGCATCTCCCCTTAAAGTAACTTTACAACCAATTGCTTGTCCTTCTCTCACTTTAAAACCAGCAATTGATTTTTTAGCTTTAGTTACAACGGGTTTTTGACCTGTTATCATTGTTAAATCATTAACAGCTGCATCTAATAACTTAGAATTAGTAGTTGCATCTCCAACTCCAATATTAACAACGATTTTTTCTAACTTTGGAACTTCCATAACTGATTTATAATTATATTTTTTCTTTAAACTTGGAATAACTTCATTCAAGTATTTTTCTTTTAGGCGGTTCATCAATAATTCCTCCTTCTATTAATCAAACTTTTCGTTTGATTTTTTTGAAATTCTTATTTTTTTATTCGTTTTTTCATCTATAGTAACTCCTACTCTTGTAGGCTTCTTGGTCTTAGGGTCAATAAGCATTACATTAGAAGCAGAAATTGGTGCTTCAATATCCATAATACCACCAGTTTCTTGTCCATTAGATTTCATATGCTTATGAACAATGTTTACTCCTTCAATAATAACTTTATTTTCATTACGTAATACTTTTTTAATAGTACCCTCATGTCCTTTATTAGAACCAGCAATTACTATAACTTTATCACCTGTTTTTAATCTCATACAACTCTCCTATAGCACTTCCTTAGCAAGAGATACTATTTTCATAAAATCTTTATCACGAAGTTCTCTTGCTACTGGTCCAAATATACGTGTTCCGACTGGACTTTTATCATCTTTTATAATTACACAAGCATTATCATCAAATTTAATATAAGACCCATCATCTCTTCTTACACCAAACTTACTTCTAACGATAACTGCTTTTACAACTTTACTTTTCTTTACAGTTCCGTTGGGAATAGCATTTTTAACTGTTCCAACAACTATATCACCAATATTTCCTGTCTTAACTTTACTTCCTCCAAGAACTCTGATAACTAAAAGTTCTCTTGCTCCCGAATTATCAGCAACTTTAAGACGACTTTCTTGTTGAATCATAAATTCCTCCTTACAAAACTAGTTATAAAATAACTGCTTCTTCAATTATTTCTTTTAAATAGAAATACTTTGTTTTTGATAATGGTCTTGTCTCTACTATTCTAACAGTATCTCCAACTTTAGCTTTGTTTCCTTCATCATGAACTGCATACTTTTTAGAATATTTAACTCTTTTACCATACAATGGATCTTTTTTATAAGTTTCAACCACTACCGTAATTGTTTTATCGTTTTTGCAACTTACAACTTTTCCAACTAATTCTTTACGTCTTTCCATTATTTAACCTCCATACTACGTTCTTTTAAAACAGTTTTGCATCTTGCAACATCATGTCTTAATTCTTTAATTCTTGAAGGTTTTTCTAACACCCCAGTTGCTTGTTGAAAACGCAAATTAAATAATTCTTGTTTTGTATCAACAATTTTCTTGTTGATTTCTTCAGTGGTCATCTCTCTTATTTCTTTAACCTTCATTATTTATCACCACCATTTTCCATTTCTTTGGTTACAAATTTTGTTTTGATAGGTAACTTGTGACTAGCAAGTCTAAATGCTTCTCGAGCAACATCTTCCGTTACTCCTCCAATTTCAAACATAATCTTGCCTTCCTTAACAACAGCAACCCATTTATCAACAGCACCTTTACCTTTTCCTTGACGGGTTCCAAGTGGCTTACTGGTAACTGGCATATGTGGAAAAATATTAATCCATACATTACCACCACGTTTCATATATCTTGTCATAGCAACCCTAGCAGCTTCGATTTGATTAGTTGTAATCCAAGCGCCTTCTTTGGCCATTAAACCATATTCACCAAAATGTAATTCCGTATTTCCTTTGGCTTTTCCTTCATAAGGTAATCTATGAACTCTTCTATACTTAACTCTTGCTGGAATTAAAGCCATATTACTTACCTCCTTTATCTTTGGAAGGAAGGATTTCTCCTTTATATATCCATACTTTTACCCCAATTTTTCCAAAAGTTGTATCTGCTTCACTCATTGCATAATCAATATCTGCTCTAAAGGTATGTAATGGTATAGTTCCTTCTTTATATCCTTCACTTCTTGCCATGTCAGCTCCACCTAAACGTCCTGAAACACTTGTTTTAATTCCCTTAGCTCCAGCTTTCATAGCATTTTTAATTGCTCTTTTTTGGGCCATTCTAAATGAAGCTCTGTTTGATATTTGTTTTGCAATTGAATCGGCAACTAGTTTGGCATTCATATCAGCTTTTTTTACATCAACAATTGATACTTGAACTGGATGATTAACAACTTTAGCCAACTCTTTCTTAAGTTTCTCAATTTCTTCTCCACCTTTACCAATCAAAACACCAGGTTTAGCAGAATGAATTGTAACTTCACATCTTTTGTTGTTTCTTTCAATTTCAACTTTGGCAATTCCTTTATCTTTTAAATTTTTATCAATATATTCACGAATTTTTACATCTTCTAATAAATACTTTGAAAAATCTTTTTTAGGAGCATACCATCTAGATTCCCAATCTTTATTAATTCCGATTCTTTGTCCTACTGGACTTACTTTTTGTCCCATAATATCTCCTATCTCTCACCAACACTTATAACAATGTGGCTTGTTCTTTTATCTTTTCGACCAATATGTCCTCTTGAATCAAACATAATTCTTTTCATAACTGGACCTTGGTCAACACGGGCTTCTGTAACAACTAAATTATCTTCATTCATATTATTATTGTTTACAGCATTAGCTACCGCTGAATTTAATACTTTTAAAACCATCTTTGATGCTTTTGTATTATAATTTACTAATATGGTTTTTGCATCTTTAACACTTTTTCCTCTAACTAAATCTATAACTAACCTGATTTTAATTGGAGAAATACGCATTCCTTTTGCAATTGCTTTTGCTTCCATACATTTCCCTCCTAGTTATTAACTCTCGCTTTTGCTTTCGCCATGTCCACCAAACTTACGAGTTTGTGAAAATTCTCCTAATTTATGTCCAACCATATCTTCAGTTACATAAACTGGTATAAATTCATGTCCGTTATGAACTGCAAATGTATGACCAATAAATTCAGGATAAATTGTTGAACGACGAGACCAAGTTTTAATAACTTCTTTCTTTCCACTTTCATTTAAGTTTTGAACCTTTTTTAATAATCTATCAAATACATAAGGTCCTTTTTTAAGACTTCTTGCCATATTTACTCTCCTTATTTATCGTTTCTTCTGCGAACGATTAATTTATCGCTTGCTTTTTTCTTACGAGTTTTATATCCAAGGGCTGGTTTACCCCAAGGTGTAACTGGTCCCTTGCGACCAACTGGAGCACGTCCTTCACCACCACCATGTGGATGGTCATTAGGGTTCATAACGGAACCACGAACAGTTGGACGAACACCTAAATGTCTGTTTCTTCCAGCTTTTCCTAAGCTTACAAGTTCATAATCAGCATTCCCAACTTCCCCAATTGTTGCCATACAAGTTCCAAGTATCATTCGTTGTTCACCACTTGAAAGTCTTATCATAACATATTTGCCTTCTCGTCCTAAGATTTGCGCACTAGTTCCTGCACTTCTTGCAAGAGCACCACCTTTCTTAGGGTTTAGCTCAATATTATGAATTATTGTACCAACTGGAATATTCATAATTGGTAAAGCATTCCCAACTTTAATGTCAACATTTTCACCACTTATAATTTTATCTCCAACTTTTAAGTCTTTTGGAGCAATTATATATCTCTTTTCTCCATCAACATAATTGATTAAAGCAATATTTGCACTTCGATTGGGATCATATTCAATACTTGCAACAACTCCTTCGATATCAAATTTATTTCTTTTGAAATCAATAATTCGATATTTTCTTTTTTCTCCGCCACCATGATGTCTAACTGTAATTTTTCCTTGATTATTACGACCACCATTTTTCTTCATTGTAACTGTTAGACTTTTTTCTGGAGTATTTTTAGTAATTTCTTCATTTACTAAAGTACTCATTTTCCGTCTAGCATTAGTTGTTGGTTTAAAATTCTTAATAGCCATGAAGTTTCCTCCTTCTAGTTAAATTCAATCGTTTGTCCAGGTTTTAAAGTAACAATAGCTTTTTTACATCTGTTACTAAGTCCTGTGTAACGACCTACTCTTTTTTTCTTTACTTTCATATTTAAAGTTCGAATGTCTACTACTTCAACTTTAAATAATTTTTCAATAGCCTCTTTAATTTCAATTTTGCTTGCTTTTGGAGATACTTTGAATGTATATTGATTTAAAGCTCCACCAGCATTGCTTTTTTCAGTAACTAAAGGTGCTTTTATAATTTCTAAATATTTTGTATCCATTATTTTAATGCCTCCTCAATACTCTTTAAAGCATCAACATCCATAAGTAGATAATCAGCATTAACAATGTCTAAAACATTTAATTCATAAGGTTCCATAATAAGAACATTTGCTAAATTACGACTTGCAAGAATAACATTTTCCGTTAATTCATTCATAACAATTAATACTTTTTTATCTGTTAATTCAAGACTTGCTAGTAATTTTAACATTTCTTTCGTTTTAGGAACTTCTACTTCAATCTTATCAACAACAATAATTTCTTTATCTTTATTCTTATATGATAAAGCTGATTTTAATGCTAATTGTCTTTCTTTACGGTTCATCTTGATTTTATAATCACGTGGCACTGGTCCTAATGCAATTCCGCCACCTCTCCATTGGGGAGCACGAATTGAGCCTTGACGAGCTCGACCAGTTCCTTTTTGTCTCCATGGTTTACGTCCACCACCAGATACTTCACTTCTAGTTTTAACTTTATAAGTTCCTTGTCTTAGGCCACATCTACAAACATTGATAGCATCTCTTAAGACGTTATCGTTCGGAGTAATACCAAAGACTTCTTTACTTAATTTTATGTCTTTAACTCTTTCCATTTTAATCCTCCTCTCCGACAAGATAAATTATTCTTGTTCTACTTCCTCTTTTTCAGATTTTTTTTCTTCTTTTTCTTCTTTTGGAGCAGTTTCTTCTACTTCTTCCATTTTGGTTTCTTCTACCTCATTTGTAGTTTCTTCACTTACTTCATTCGTAGCTTCTTCACTTTCAGATACTTCGTAGAACATTAATTCTTCTCTTTTATTTACCTTATCAGGATTTTTAACAGCCGTTCTAATAATCACTAATGATTGCTTTGGTCCAGGAACATTTCCTTTAATTAAAATCAAATTATTTTCTAAATCAACTTTAACTACTTCCAAATTTTGAACAGTTGTTAATTCATGTCCCATATGCCCAGGTAATTTTTTACCTTTTAAAACGTGCATTGGAAGAAGGGTTCCCATTGAACCTACACCTCTATGATATTGACTACCATGTCCCATAGGCCCTCTTGTTTGGTTATAACGTTTAATTACACCTTGAAATCCTTTACCTTTGGAGATTCCAGATACATCAACCATTTCTCCTTCTGTGAAAATACTTGCATCTACTTTTTGACCTAAAGTATAATCACTAATATTTACCCCTCTTATTTCTCTTAAGAAGCGCTTAGGTTCTGAACCAGATTTTTTAAGATGTCCTAGTTCAGGTTTGCTTAAATTTTTCTCTCTTACAGTGAAACTTCCAAGTTGAATTGCTTCATATCCATCTTTTTCTACAGTTTTGATTTGAGTTACAACATTTGGCTCTACTTCAACAACTGTAACTGGAACTAATTTTCCACTTTTTGTAAAAACTTGGGTCATTCCAATTTTTTTACCTAAGATTCCTTTCATTTTTAATTTCCTCTCTTTCTAATTATTTAGTTTGTTTAATCTCAATATCAACTCCACTTGGTAAATCAAGATGTGTTAAGGCATCAATAATTTCTTTACCAGGATTTTTGATATCAATAAGTCTCTTATGTGTTCGCATTTCAAATTGTTCACGTGAATCTTTATACTTGTGAACAGCTCTTAAAATTGTAAACTTTGAAATTTCAGTTGGAAGTGGTACTGGTCCACTTATTTCTCCTCCTGCTCTTTTAACAGTTTCAACAATCTTGGTACAAGCACTATCAAGTATACGATGGTCGTATGCTTTTAATTTAATACGAACTAAACCTTTTGACATTGTTGTCACTCCCTTTCGTCTATGTCTGGCATAGGCTTGCTCCGTGCAAATAACCTGAACAACGTGCCCACGTGTGTCAGCAACCTTGCACATCTAAGCAATCAAACACGACTAGTATTCTATCATAGTAAATGCTTTTAAGTCAAGCATTTTTATCAAGTTTTTCAAGTTTTTTTCGACATTAACCTACACTTTTAATTAAATGTTATAAATTTCTATAATATGTTATGTTTTTTAACAATTAGAATGCAAAAA
>CAYTGK010000013.1:6260-14308 GCA_964437305.1 uncultured Muribaculaceae bacterium | reverse complement strand
GAATCAAGAGTTCTAATATCTTTTTTACATCCTAAAACTGCATCAGTTATAGTAATTGGAACATTTAAGTAAATGTCATCACCATCACGTTTAAAGAATTGGTGTTCTGCAACTTGAAACTCTAAATATAAGTCCCCAGCTGGTCCTCCATTAACTCCAGCTTCACCTTTTCCACTTACTCGAAGACGCATTCCTGTATCAATTCCACTTGGAATTTTAACAGTAATTGTCCTATTCTTCCTGATAGTTCCTTTACCACCACACGTAGTACAACGTCTTTTGAAAGTTTTTCCTGTACCACCACAAGCTGTACAAGTTGTTTTGGAAAGAAAAGACCCTAAAATTGTTCTTTGCTCACTAGTAATTGTTCCACTTCCATGACATACTTCACAAGTTACCTTATCATGACCACCTTCACCATCACAATCTGGACAGCTAATATTCGTATCAACTTTAATATCCTTTTCACAACCAAAAACAGCTTCCTCGAAAGTTAAATTCATGTGATAAAGTACATCATCTCCACGTGTTCTTGAATTTTTCTTCCGACTTCCACCAGAAAATCCAAAGCCACCACCAAACATATTACCTAAAATATCATCTAAATCAACATCAAAGTCAGAGAAATCAAATCCTGAAAAGCCTCCAGCACCACCATTTCCTTCAAAAGCTGCATGACCAAACTGGTCGTATTGTTTACGCTTATTAGGATCTGATAAAACTGCATAAGCCTCTTGAACTTCCTTAAATTTTTCTTCTGCACCTGGTTCTTTATTTATATCTGGATGATACTTCTTGGCAAGTTTTCGGAATGCACTTTTAATTTCATCATCCGTTGCATCCTTACTAACTCCTAAGACTTCATAATAATCTTTTTTATTCATAATTACAACCTACTTCCTATATATATCGCGAAACTCCTCAATCATTTCTTTAAACATTGAAATAGCATCTAGGATAAACTTCGGATTTTTAATATCAACATCACACACTAATAACTCATCTGCTGGATCCATTGAGCCTCCCGTTTTTAAGAAGTTCAAATATTTTTCCACTGCTTCTTCTCCTTTTGTTTCAATATCATGAACTATTTTACAAGCTGCAGATAATCCTATTGCATATTTATAAACATAAAAATTATAGTAGAAATGAGGAATTCGCATCCATTCATATTTAATTAAATCATCACATATAACATCTTTTCCAAAGTAATCTTTAACTAATTTATAATAAGATTGACTTAAATATTCATTAGTTAAAATAACCCCCTCTTCTGATGCTGTATACATATCTTTTTCAAATTCTGCAAACATTGTTTGTCTAAAAATTGTCCCTTTAAATAATTCTAATAATTTATTAATTAAGAATAATTTTTCTTTTTTATCTTCACTTTTCTTAAGTAAATATTTAATTAAAATTAATTCATTTACAGTTGAAGCTACTTCAGCAACAAAAATTTGATAACTAGATGTATTAAAAGGATTATTTTCACAAGAATATAAAGTATGCATTGAATGTCCTAATTCATGAGCAAGAGTTGTTACATCATTATAATTACCTTCAAAATTTAAAAGAATATATGGATTAGTATCATAGAAACCACTAGAATATGCTCCACTTCGTTTACCTTTATTATTATAAATATCAATAAATCTTTCTTTAAAAGCTCTTTCTAGTTTCTTATGATAATCTTCCCCTAAAACACTTAAACCTTCTAACACAATATCTTTTGCTTCTTCAAAAGTATATTTTTTAGAAACTTCACTAACCATACTAGCATAAACATCATATAAATGCAACTCATCTAATCCTAAAACTTCTTTTTTTAAAGCATAATAATCATATAAAACATCTAAATTTTCTCTTACTGTTTTAATTAAATTATCATAAACCTCCAAAGGAATATTATCGGCATATAGACTTGCTTCAATACTTGAATTAAAATTTCTAAGTTTACTAATTTTGGAATTTGTTTCAACATTATATTTAAAAGTATTAGCAATTGTATTTACATATTTACTATAGGTATTAAATAAAATCTCAAAAGCTTGTTTACGAACTTCTCTATCATTTGATTCAATAAAAGTTGCATAATTACTTTCAGTAAATTCTATTTCTTCAGAATTAACCTTGATAGTTCCAAATCGCATATCTGAATCAGTCAAAGCTTCATAGATATCTTCACTTGCAGAAAGGGAATCTCCTAAAGTTGATAATATTTTTTCTTCGCTTTCACTTAACGTATGTTCTTTATAACGATATAAATGTTCTAAATTATATTTATATTGTAATAATTTAGGTTCATCTTGATAAAACTTTTCAATAGTTTTATAATCTCCCTTTAATAATTCAGGGTCAACAAATGAAGATAATGATGAAGATTCTACCATAAGTTTGGTAACAAGTCCTACTAATTCTTGACTTTTAGCATTAGTAGTATCAACATCAAAACTTAAATGAGCATAATAATATAATTTATAAAGTTTACGATCTAGTTTATCAGTTAACTCTAAAAATTCAAGTAATGTTTTAGCATCAGTAAGCAATCTTCCTTTATAATTCAAAATTTCCTGTTGTTCTTGTTTTAATGAATTATAATCATTCATAAATTCAGAGGTATTTTTATAAATTACTTCCAAATCCCACGTATCTTTTTTAGCTATTTCGCTTCTTTCTTTTTGTTTCACACTTTTCTCCTTTTAATCATTAGAAAGTCCTAGGGTACTAGGACTTCTAATCTATTTAATTATTTTTCTTCGTATTCGGCATCACTTACATCATCTTTTTTGTCTTCACTAGCTGAATTGTCATTGTTATTTTCATTATCATTATTTGAATTTACACCTTCATACATTTTAGCACCAAGTTGCATAGCCTTTTCTTGTAAAGCATCTTTTTTAGCTTTTATCTTATCAATATCACCAGATTCAAGAGCTTCTCTTGTTTCTTTAATTAATTTCTCAGCTTCCTCTTTTTCATCTTTAGTAACCTTATCACCTAAATCTTTAATTGTTTTTTCGGTTTGGAAAGCAAGTTGTTCAGCATCATTTCGAACATCAGCTTCTTCTTTACGTTTCTCATCTTCTTCTTTATTAGCTTCAGCTTCTTTCATCATTCTATCAATTTCTTCATCTGAAAGATTAGTATTAGAAGTAATTGTAATTGATTGTTCTTTATTAGTTCCTAAATCTTTAGCTGTTACATGAACAATTCCGTTAGCATCAATATCAAATTTAACTTCAATTTGAGGTACACCACGTGGGGCTGCAGGAATACCAGTTAATTGGAAGTTACCAAGTGTTTTATTATCACTTGCCATACTTCTCTCACCTTGTAAAACATGAACATCAACGGCTGGTTGATTATCAGCTGCAGTTGAGAAAACTTGAGATTTACTAGTTGGAATAGTTGTATTTCTTGGAATTAAAACCGTCATAACTCCACCTAAAGTTTCAATACCAAGTGATAATGGTGTTACATCAAGTAATACGATATCATTAACTTCTCCTGTTAAAACTCCACCTTGAATAGCAGCTCCCATTGCAACTACTTCATCTGGGTTAACTTCTAGACTTGGCTCTTTTCCAAGTTCTTTCTTAATTAAATCAAATACCATTGGAATTCTCGTTGAACCACCAACAAAGATTACTTTATCAATATCATTTTTCGTTAACTTAGCATCTTTTAAAGCTTGACGAACAGGTTTTAAAGTAGATTCGATTAAATCACGAACTAAATCTTCAAATTTAGCTCTTGTTAAAGTTATATCTAAATGCAATGGTCCATCATCATTTTGAGAAATAAATGGAGCAGATATTTGAGTTGAGGTCATACTACTTAAATCTTTCTTAGCTTTTTCACTTATTTCTTTTAATCTTTGCATAGCCATTTTATCTTTTGATAAATCTACACCATTATCTTTTTTGAATGTATCAATTAGATAATCCATAATACATTGATCAAAATCATCACCACCAAGATGGTTATTACCAGCAGTAGATTTAACTTCAAAAACCCCATCACCAAGTTCAAGGATAGATACATCAAATGTACCTCCACCTAAGTCATATACTAAAATTGTTTGACTCTTATCTTGTTTATCAAGACCATAGGCAAGAGCTGCAGCTGTTGGTTCATTGATAATTCTTTCAACATCAAGTCCTGCAATTTTACCAGCATTCTTCGTTGCTTGTCGTTGAGCATCGTTAAAGTATGCAGGAACAGTAATTACAGCTTTATCTACTTTTTCTCCTAAATACTTTTCAGCATAATCTTTTATATAGGAAAGTATCATAGCACTTATCTCTTCTGGAGTATATTTCTTTCCTTCAAGTTCAATTTTTTCACTAGTTCCCATTAATCTTTTAACACTACTTTTCGTGTTAGGATTAGTAATAGCTTGTCTTTTAGCAGCATCTCCAACTATTCTTTCACCATTTTTAAAGGCAACAACAGAAGGAGTTGTCCGATTTCCTTCAGGATTTGGAATAACAGTAGCCGTTCCCCCTTCAAGTACAGATACGCAACTATTAGTTGTACCTAAATCAATTCCTATAATTTTACTCATATTTATCACCTTTTCCTTTCAATTTATCTAACTCTTGATGTCTCATATGTAGGAATTATATCTATTTTTAATTTTCGTAAATTATTTGCAATAATATGCAATACTTTTCTTTTTTTCTCATTATCTAAAGTATCATATAATTTTAAATATTTATCTCTATCAGCAACATCCTGACTTATAACATATAATTGATATAAATTAGCACATTTGTAAATTAAAGCTTCTTCACTCATATCCATCATTCACTCACCTTTACTAAAGCAGGTCTTATCATCTTATCCTTTAGCATATATCCTTTCTGTAATATTTCAACTACCATTCCTGGCTTAACACCTTCTGCTTTCACAGTCATCAAAGCCTGAGCAACATTTGGATCAAACTCTTTATTTAAGCAATCAATTTCTTTAACTTCAAACTTTTTCAAAAGTTCAATCAAATGGGAATAAATCATCTTAAAGCCATCTAAAAATTTTGATAATTCATCATTCAAATTACTATCATCAAGTTTTATAGCTCTTTCAAAGTTATCAACAATTGGTAATAATTCCATAACTATCTCACTATTAGAATACTTTAACATATTAGAAACTTCTAATTCCTTACGTTTCTTGTAATTAGCAAACTCAGCTTGACTATATAAAACTTTATTAAGTAATTCTGCATTCTTTTTCTTTAATTCTTCATTTTCACTCACTAATTTGTTATCTTTTTTAAATAACTTTCTTTCTTTCTCTTCTTTATTACATTTTGTAGTTTTTTCTTCTTTTAATTCAGTTTTTTCTTCTTTTGGTTCAACTTTTTCACAAGTATTTTCTACAGTATTTTCAACTTTTTCTTTTTTTTCAACTTTCTCTTTCTTTTTTAATTCTTCTTCCATTTAATCACCTTTCAATCTGTTTCTTAATATAATCAAGTAAATTCACTACTCTATCATAGTCCATTCGTTTAGGACCAACAATTGCAATCGTTCCTTCATCTTGACTAGTTTTATAGTTTGTTTTGATAACTGTAACATCAGGATCCATTTTATTTTCATGTCCAATATAGATATTAATATCATTGTTTTTGTCTTTAATATTTTCTAAGATATTTCTATCATCAAGCTTTGAAAAAATATCATTTATTTTTTCAACATTACTAAACTCTTGATGTTTTAAAATATTATTTTTTCCAACAACACTTACATTCTTACTAGAAATATCCGTAAATACATCATAAAAAGCATTATATATTATTTCATATTGTTTCACATATTTAGCAATGACTGGTTTTATCTCAAATTCTAGCTTGGCACTCACTTCATCAATTGGAGTTCCCACAATTAAATCATTAATTAATTTAACTGTTTTTTTAACTTCATCGAGACTAACACCTGATACTTTCATGGTTTTATTTTCAACGTTACCTTGGTCAGTTATCACAATCGCTACTAAGACTTCACTATTAACGGGAACAACATTAATTTCTTTTAACTTATTATCATGACTTTTGGTATCTAAAACTATACTAGTATATGAAGTAATATCTGAAATAATTTCTAGACTTCGATTTAAGACATCACTTAATTCTAATTGGCTATTATTAAACACAGTTTGTAACTTATTAACTTCTTCTCCACTTAACTCCTTTAATTCCATTAAGTTATCAACATAATAACGATAACCTTTTTCACTAGGTATTCGACCCGATGAGGTATGAGTTTTTTCAAGTAAGCCCATATATTCAAGTTGCATCATTTCATTTCTAACGGTTGCACTTGAACAATTAAGCCTATCACAAATTAGTTTAGAGCCAACTGGTTTAGCAAGTTTTATATATTCTGTCACAATCATTTTCAAAATACTCTCTTGCCGTTTCGTTAACATATAATCCTCCTAGCACTCTCATTTCCCGATTGCTAATTACCATTATAATATTATGCTTAGCACTTGTCAATATATGAGTGCTAATTTTTTTAATTTTTTTTCATTTTACAAGAAAAATTGATATTTTTTAGGCTTTTTTAAACAATATTTTTTATTTCTTCGGATGCTTTTCCACACATTTCAGCCATATTTATTATTATATGTTCATTTTTAATAGTTAATTTTTTTATCTTTATTATTTATAAATACCAAGAGAGTTAAGAAAAATGGCAAAGTAAAATACTATAAATTTTGATATAAAAGGCATATCAAAAAAATTAAAGATAAGGAAAATTTAACTTTGAATAGTATTTCTAAAACAAGAATAACATAAAATATAAAATTTTACTAGTTTTTCTTTTTAATTTATGATATAGTTTAGTAAAGGAGAATTTTATGGATAAGTTTTTAGAAACTGTTAATTATTTAAAAAGTAAAGTTAAAGAAATACCAAAAATTGTAATTATTTTAGGATCTGGTTTAGGAAGTCTTGCTAATGATATAAAAAATAAAATAGTTATTCCTTATAAAGATATTCCAAATTTTCCTATTTCAACTGTTCCTGGTCATAAAGGAGAATTAATTTTTGGTACGTTAAATAATGTCCCAATTATTGCTATGAACGGAAGATTTCATTATTATGAAGGATATGATTTACAAGAGACAACCTATCCTATTAGAATTTTTAAGTTATTAGGTGTTGAAACTTTAATTTTAACAAATGCAGCTGGAGGAATTAATTTAAATTATGAAAAAGGTGATTTAATGATTATTGAAGATCAATTAAGTTTCTTTGCTGAAAGTGTTTTAAGAGGACCTAATCTAGATGAATTTGGAGAACGTTTTATTGATATGAGTAATGTTTATACCAAAGAATATATCGAAATCTTAAAACCAATTGTTAAGAAAATAACTGGCAAATGTAATATCGGAGTTTATGCTTATATGAAAGGTCCTACTTATGAAACTCCAGCTGAAATCAGAGCTTTAAGAGTCTTAGGTGCTGATGCTGTTGGAATGAGTACTGTTCCTGAAGCAGTTGTTGCAAAGCATTCTGGTATTAAGTGTGTTGGAATTACTTGTATTACAAATATGGCAGCTGGAATTTGTAATGAAACTTTATCGCATGAAGATGTTAAAGAAACTGCTAAAAAAGCTGAAACAAACTTTAAGCAAGTAATTAAAGAATTTATAACTAAAATAGGTTGATGTCTAAATCAATCTTTTTTTATAACTAATTTGAAAGTATTTTTAACGCAACTTTATAATTTTTATATGCATTCATTTCTTAACTCTGACTACTCTAGTATTTTTATTCATTAATACTTTGTACTCTATACATTATTTATATAAATTGTCAAAAAGATATCTTAACTTGTAAATATAATTACAAAATAGAACATTTAAATAAATACAATTTTGCTATATAATCGTTCAAAAATTTTTAAAACACCTTTACTAATAAAAGATTACACTTTAACTTTTTGTCGTACAAATCTAAAAAAGACTAAGATGTAGCTTAAATCACCTTAGTCTAAATATTTTTATTATTTTCCTAATTTTAAGGTTTTTGTAAA
>CAYTGK010000013.1:0-6160 GCA_964437305.1 uncultured Muribaculaceae bacterium | reverse complement strand
ATCTTATTTCTCATTCATTCTTTCTTTAATTGCAGCTTGAGCAGCAGCTAGTCTTGCTATTGGTACACGATAAGGTGAACATGATACATAAGTTAAACCAATATTATGACAGAATTCAACAGTTGATGGCTCTCCACCATGTTCGCCACATATACCAAGTTTAATATCAGGACGAATACTCTTTCCTTTTTCAACAGCTATCTTAATTAATTGCCCAACTCCTTCTTGATCAAGTTTAGCAAATGGATCAAATTCATAAATCTTATTTTGATAATAACTATCTAAGAATTTACCAGCATCATCTCTTGAAAAGCCAAAAGTCATTTGTGTTAAGTCATTTGTTCCGAATGAGAAGAACTCAGCTTCTTCAGCAATTTTATCAGCTGTAATTGCAGCTCTTGGAATTTCAATCATTGTACCAATATGATAAGTCATATTTGAATGTTTTTCTTTCTTAACAAGTTCAGCTGTTTCAACTACAATATCCTTAACAAATTTTAATTCTTTAGCTTCTCCAACAAGTGGAATCATAATTTCTGGAGTAATATCAAATCCTTCTTCTTCACTTACTTCAATAGCTGCTTCCATTAAAGCCCGAGTTTGCATTCTAGCAATTTCTGGATAAGTCACAGCTAAACGACATCCACGATGTCCCATCATTGGGTTAAATTCATGAAGTTCAGCACATTTTTGTTTTAAATGTTCCTCACTTACTCCCATATCTTTAGCTAAAGCTCTAATATCCTCATCAGCTGTAGGTAAAAATTCATGTAGAGGTGGATCTAAGTAACGTACTGTCATAGGTAGTCCATTTAAAGCTTTATACATTTCTTTAAAATCACCTTTTTGGAATGGAATTAACTCATTTAGAGCTTTTTCACGAGCTTCTGGAGTCTCTGATAAAATCATCTTTCTTATCTTTGGAATTCTATCTTCATCAAAGAACATATGTTCAGTACGACAAAGTCCAATTCCTTCAGCTCCAAGTTCAACTGCTTTCTTGGTATCTCTTGGATTATCAGCATTTGTCCGAACTTGTAAACGCCTTACTTCATCAGCCCACTTCATAATTCGTCCAAAATTTCCACTTACACTTGCTTCAACAGTTTTAATATCACCTTTATAAATTTTTCCAGTTGTACCATCAAGCGAAATATAATCTCCTTCATGGAATGTATAACCACCTAAAGTAAATTCTTTAGCTTCTTCATTTATATGAATATCCCCACAACCAGAAACACAACAAGTTCCCATACCACGTGCAACAACAGCTGCATGAGAAGTCATTCCTCCACGAACTGTCAAAACTCCTTGACTTGCTACCATACCTTCAATATCTTCAGGAGTCGTTTCAAGACGAACAAGAATTACTCTCTCACCTCGACCACCTTTTCCAGCCATTTTAGCATCAGAAGCTGTAAAATAAATTCGTCCAGCTGCAGCTCCAGGAGATGCTGGTAATCCCGTTCCAATCACTTCTCCCTTTTTTAAAGCTTCAGGATCAAAAGTTTGATGTAATAATTGATCAAGACTCTTAGCTTCAATACGAAGTAACGCTTCTTCTTTGGTAATTTTTCCTTCATCAACTAAATCACAAGCAATTTTAATAGCAGCATGAGCTGTTCTCTTACCATTTCTTGTTTGCAAGAAATAAAGTTTTCCTTCTTGAATTGTAAATTCCATATCTTGCATATCTTTATAATGATCTTCTAGTTTATTAGCAATTTCAATAAAATTTTTATAACATTCTGGCAAATCTTCTGCAAGTTTTGTTATAGGTTGAGGAGTCCTAACCCCAGCTACAACATCCTCACCTTGTGCATTTATTAAATATTCACCATAAATACCTTTTTCCCCTGTAGATGGATTACGTGTAAATGCAACACCTGTACCAGATGTATCACCCATATTTCCAAATACCATTGATTGAACATTTACAGCTGTTCCCCAATCTCCAGGAATATCATTCATTCTTCTGTAAACAATAGCTCTTGGATTATCCCATGAACGGAATACTGCTTTAACAGCTCCCATTAATTGTTCACGAGGATCTTGAGGAAATTCTTCTCCCATCGCATCTTTATAAACTTTCTTAAATCTCTTAACAAGTTCTTTTAAATCATCAACAGTTAATTCAGTATCATATTTAACACCTTTCGCATTTTTAATTTCATCAATAATTTTTTCAAAAGATGATTTTGGTACTTCCATAACAACATCTGAATACATTTGAATAAATCTACGATATGAATCATAAGCAAATCTTGGATTATTAGTCTTTTTAGCAAAACCTTGAACAGCTACATCATTTAAGCCTAAGTTAAGAATTGTATCCATCATACCTGGCATAGAAGCTCTAGCCCCACTTCTAACTGATACTAAAAGTGGATCTTCATTATCGCCAAATTTTTTACCACGTTTTTTTTCAAGCTCAGATAAATACTCAAATATTTGTTTTTCAATTTCTGGACTTATTTCTTTTCCATTTTCATAATAATTAGTACATGCCTCCGTTGTTACAGTAAATCCTTCAGGTATAGGAAGCCCTAAATTAGTCATCTCAGCTAAGTTAGCACCTTTTCCACCTAAAAGATTACGCATATCTTTGTTTCCTTCTTCAAAAGAATAAACATATTTCATATAATCTCTAATCCTCCCAACTCATATATTATATAAAAAAAAGTTATTGTTTTCAACAACTTTTTAACTTACTTGACATGAATAGACAAACTTTATAAAAAAAAGAAACCCAAAGGTTTCATAATTTTTAATTTCCATCCCAGTAGTATTCTCCATAACAATCATCTCTAGAAACATTAACTTCATTATTATTAGAATCACGACATATACCAGAATATGAATTACCTTTAGAACCAGCATTATCTTTATCCCAACATACCATGAAAGCTTTAAAAGTACCAACTGCTTCCTCTGTTCCATCAATATCAATAACACTATTAACTGTATTTAAAACTATACGAATTATTGGAATGATTAAAAAGATAATTAATGCATAAATTAATCTTCTAATTGAAGTTTTTTTAGCCTTTTCAACTTCTTTCTCATCTCCATTAGTCATAGCTTTAAACATATCTATAGCACATAAAATTATTAAGACAGCGGGTACACCAAACTGAATAATATAAAAAATCGTTTTTACTATACTGACTAAAACACTTATTAAATTTCCATCTTCACATAATTCATTAACATTAACTAAAGTTTGAACTAAATTCATAAAAATCTCTCCTTCTAAACCAACACTATAATATTATAATACTAAATTATTTTCAATAAATCAAGTTTTTTTAATATTTTAGTTATTTTTTTTGCTATTTTCGACATAATCCCAACATTCTTTCCATTCATCAGTATAATCAAATGGAATAATACTATTAGCAAGTCTAAAGAACATTGGTATTAAAAATGGTAACAAATATATGATAACAGCATAAACAATTTTCATAAGTACATCTTTTCGTAATTTTTTTATTTCATCTTCTTTTTTCGATACAATTATTTTAAAAATATCAATTGTACATAAAACAATTAATAAAATTGGAATAATAAATTTAATCAAATTAAATAAAGACACAATTACACCAAAGACTAATTGCATATCCGAATTACACATACTCCTCACCACCTAGTTGCAAATTATATCATAATTTTAAGAAAAATGCAAGCAATTTTCTTTTTTGCTATATAGTAATAATTATTATTTATTATCTTCAGGTCTCATAAGTGGAAATAAAATATTATCTTTAATATTCTCAACCCCTGTTAATACTTGAAGAACTCTATCAATTCCCATACCCCATCCAGATATAGGTGGCATACCATATTCCATCGCATTAATGTAATCATAGTCCATCATCATAGCATCTTGATCACCATTTGCTTTAAGTTCAGCTTGATGTAATAACCTTTGTTCTTGGTCAATTGGATCTACAAGTTCGGAATAAGCATTGATAATTTCAGCTCCATTAATAACTAATTGAAATCTATCCGTTAAAGTTTTATCTAAATCATTAGCACGAGCTAGAGGGGATAATTCAATAGGATGTTGAACTAAGAAAACTGGTTCAATTAAATGAGGACGGGCTACTTTTTTATATAAAGCATCAACTAAATTACCATAACCTAAATCTTCTATATTATCTTCGGTTTCAAACTTAATATTTTTATCTTTAATAGCCTTTAATAAAGTTTCTTTGGTATTAACTTTTTTAATATCTATGTCTGCATATTCTAGGATTAAATCCCGAAAAGAAACACTTTTCCATTTCTTTGATAAATCAATTTCTTTATCATTAATTTTTATTTTTAAAGAACCAAATACTTTTTCAATAACTGTTTTTAACATATTTTCTAATAATATCATATTATCTTTATAATCATAGTAAGCAGCATATCCTTCTAACATTGTAAAATCTTGTAAATGAGTAGCATCTATTCCTTCATTTCTAAAACATCTTGCAAATTCAAATACTTTTGTAAAACCTCCAACAATCGCTCTTTTTAAATAAGTTTCAGGAGCTATTCTTAAATAAACATCAATATCAAGGGCATTATGATGAGCAATAAAAGGTTTAGCACTTGCACCACTTGCCTTATTAGATAAAACAGGAGTTTCTATTTCAATATAACCACTATCTTCTAAATATCTTCTTATTTCTTTTATAAATTCATACTTTAATAAAAATCTTTTTCTTGTATCTTCATTCATGATTAAATCAAGATAACGATTTCTATAACAAATCTCTGGATCAGTTACACCATGAAACTTCTCTGGAAGTGGTTTTAATGCCTTACCTAAGAAAGTAAATTCACTACATCTTAACGTTTTCTCTCCTGTTTGAGTTGTAAAAATTTCTCCTTTGGCACCTATAAAATCACCTACATCAATTAAAGTTTTGAAAAAAGTATATTTATCTTCTCCAACCATATCAATTTTAATTGATAATTGTAACTCTCCTTCTAAATCACGAATTTTAAGAAAACTCATCTTCCCCATTTTTCTCATAAAAACAATTCTTCCAGCAACCATTACATCTTTAGTATCATCTGGCAACTTACTTGCTTCTTTTAAAGTATAATTAGTCTCATATTTAGAAGGATATGGATTACAATACTTTTTAATTTCCTCAACTTTTTCTCTACGAACTATTTCTTGTTCTGTAAATTCTCTCATAATAATCCTCCTTGGAATAACTCAAAATTTATAAGTAAATAATATCATCAAAATATCCAAATGTCAATTAAAAAAAGATGGTTTGCTTTTTTTAAAAATTTTCCAAATTTTCTTACATAATAATTATAACTTTTTAATATTGTCATAATAACCATACATTTTTTTCCTCGTTTAAGACACATATATGTAAAACTTGAACAAAACTTATTTTTATCTAACTAAATTAAAAAATTTCTTATTTTAACTTAAGTATAAAACTACTTTTATTTAACTAATTCCTTTTGAATTGGAGTTCCAAAATTATCAAATCTTGGATTACCTTTTTCATCAATAGAGGTTGCTACACATTTAACTTCAGATGTATTAACATATAAAACTCGTCCAATATTAGAGTTGTCATTTTGAATTTCAAATTCAATTATTTCATAACCTTCATGATATTCCAATTGCCGAGTTTTAATTCCTAAAGTTCCAATTTTGACCATTATATAATGAGTACCTGGTTCAAATACTTGTTCAATATTATCACAAGTTTCAATTTGTTTTTCCATTTCTTGCTCTACTCCTTCCAAAATATCACAGCCAGTTAAACTAGTCATTGAAAGAAGCCCAGCCATGGTTATAGCCCCAATTTTAACTTTTTTTAGTTTTCCTTTTTTAATTTTTTCTATATTGCCAATCAATTTTATTCTGCTCAATTATCTCACCTCAGATTATTTAACATTATAATATAATTTATATTATATGTCAAATATAGTAAATTAAGCATTAAAAGACTTTAAAAAAGATTAATTGTTTGCTATCATTATTATAGGTGGTGAAGATGAATAATATAATTGATAGTATTATAGAGATACCTCTAGGTACAAAAAACAAATATGAAATTGATAAAAAAAATGGTAAAATTAGACTAAGTAGAGTTCAATATTCTTCCATGACTTATCCAAGTGAATATGGATTTATTGA
>CAYTGK010000012.1:12303-16487 GCA_964437305.1 uncultured Muribaculaceae bacterium | reverse complement strand
AATAAAAACATCAAAGAAAATTAGTTAGATATAAAAGTCTAACTTTTTTATATTACTTATTAAATATTTCTAAAAAATCTTTAGGTATATCTAATTCAAATTTTAATAATTCATGTGTTTTTGGATGTTTAAACTCTAAATAATAAGCATGCAAATATAATCTTTTAGCTTTAATTCCCTTAGGATTATATTTTTTATCCCCAAGAATTGGATTTCCTATATGACTTAACTGTACCCTAATTTGATTTTTTCTGCCTGTCTTAATGTCAATATCTAATAAAGTATAATTTTTATTTTCTAAAATTCTTTTATAAGAAGTAATAGCAAGTTTACCAGTTTTATCAGAACTTACATATACTAAATTAGTTTTTGTTTCTTTTAAATATGATTTAATAGTTTCTTCATCTTTAGTTTTTCCTATAACAATTCCCATATAACGTCTTGTAACTTTATCCCAGTTTTCTTGCATTATTCTTTTGATTTCTTCACTCTTTGCAAATATTACTAGTCCAGAAGTTTCAAAATCTAATCTATGAACTATAAATATTTTATTATTTTTATTTTTTCTTTTTATATATAAATAAACTTGATGAAATAATGTTTTCTCTTTTTCTTTATTATTACTAATTATTAACATTTTATTTGGCTTATTAACAATTAATATATAATTATCTTCATAAACTATTTTTAATTTATTAGATTTCATAATATCCTCTTAATTGCATTTAAAACAGCAATTCGACCATACTTATAAGTCAAAGAGCCTTGTAAATAGGCAATATATGGTTTTCTAATTGGTCCATCACAAGAAATTTCTATACTACTTCCCTGCGTAAAACTACCACTAGCCATGATTATTTTAGAATCATATCCAGGCATATCAGTTGGCATAATAGTTAAATAACTATCAATAGCACTTGCATCTTGAATACCTTGAACAAAATCAATTAATTTTTCTTTATCATTAAAAGTAATATTTAAAACAATATCAGGATGTTCTTTATTATATTTAGGTTCTACCTGATAACCTAATTCTTCAAGTAAACAACTTGCAAATATATTAGTTTTTAAACTACTAGCAACAACACTAGGAGCCATATATAGACCTTGTAAAATTAATTTATTCATTTCAAAACTAGGTCCAACTTCAGCTCCTTGTCCTGGAACTGTTAAACGTTCAGCAACTAAATCTACTAAATCACTACGCCCTGCAACATAAGCTCCATTAGGTGCAATTCCACCCCCTAAGTTTTTAATTAAAGACCCAACCATAATATCACAGCCAACTTCTATTGGAGTTTCTAATTCAGTGAACTCACAGTAACAATTATCAACCATGATAATAACTTCTTGATTAATATTCTTAATAAATTTTACAACTTTACTAATTTTATCAAGAGTTAAACTCTTTCTAGTTGAATAACCTTTACTTCTTTGAATTTCAATTACTTTACACTCATTATTCTTTAAATAATTTTTAATTTTCGGATAATCAAAATCATCATTAACTAAATCAATTTGCTGATAATTTATGTCAAAAGATTTTAAAGAACTCTTATTATCACTTATTCCTATTACCTCATCTAAAGTATCATAAGGTTTACCACAGATAGATAATAATGTATCTTTTGGTCTAAGTAGTCCAAATAATGTTACTGTTAAAGCATGGGTTCCTGATATAAATTGACTACGTACTAAAGCTTTTTCACTACCTAATACATATGCAAATATTTTATCTATTTTATCTCTCCCAAAATCATTATAACCATACCCTGTTGTTCCATGAAAATCACTTTCAGATACCTTAAACTTTTTAAAAGCTTCTAAAACTTTTAAACTGTAATATTCTTCTAACTTATCAATTTTATCTATTTCATCTTTAATTTTTAAATCAATTTTTTTAATTAATTCATCATTCATAAATTCTAATCACTTCCCCACTTTTAATATCTTTATTATTAATACATTCTACAATAACTGTAACTACTCTATCAACAGCAATTAATTTTTTTTGACCAATTCTTTTAAGTTCACTTTCTAAAAAAGTTTTATCAATACCTCTAGTAGATTCTGTATCAACCCAATTAGGTGCAATAGCAATTACCTTTTTATCTATAATAATTGCCAAACTCTTAGTTAATTGAATAATTCCAGCTTTACTGATAGCATAATCAAGATTATATTTATTATAAGTATCTATTCCATCAGTACTAGCCATATTTATAATAACTGCATCTTTAGTTAACTTATTTAAAGAATATTTAGTAATTAAAAAAGTTCCAACAATATTTATTTCTAATACTTTCATAAATTCTTGTTTCGTTTTATTTTCTATTAAATTATCATTATAAATATCTGCATTATTAACTAAGATATCCAAACTATCTATATCTTTAAATAAATTTTTTATATCTTCTTCCTTTGCTAAATCACATCTTTTAATAAAACATTGTACTTGATATTTATTCTCTATTTCTATTTTTAAATTTTTAATTAAATCCAAATTACTATAATAAGTTAAATATAAATTATAGCCAAGACTGGCCATTTTTAAAGCTAATCTAGCTCCTATTCCATAACTTGCACCTGTTATTAAACAATTCATATTTATCTCCCAAATTTTTCTATATTTTATTCTAACTTTAAATTAACTCTTGTTATATAATTTATTAATTTCAAAAAAACAATAATTTTTGAAAAACCCCATAAACACTAGGTTTATAGGGTTAAAAGAAAATTGTTTTCAACGTTTACTGAATTGTGGGGCCCGACGTGCTTTTTTAAGCCCATATTTTTTACGTTCTTTAACTCTTGCATCACGAGTAATCATTCCATTTACTTTTAATGGTCTTCTTAAACTATTCTCACTATCAGGACTAGTAGTTGAATCATATTCAAGTAATGCTTTCGTAATTCCTAAACGAATAGCACCTGATTGTCCTCTAAATCCTCCACCAGATACTTTAGCATCAATATCAAATAATCCTTTTGTATTTGTTAATACAAGAGGTTGCTCTAAATCCATGACAAGAGTTTCAAATGGAAAATATTCACGAACATCTTTTCCATTTACAGTAATTTTACCCTGTCCACTTGTTAAAGTAACTTTAGCAACACTTCCTTTTCTTTTTCCTGTTGCTTGATAAATATTTGCCATATTCTATAATCCTCCCTATTTAACCTCAATTTGAACTGGTTTTTGTGCTGTATGTGGATGAGTTTCACCTTCATAAACAAATAACTTTTTACCCATTGCTCTTCCTAAACGATTATGAGGAAGCATTCCTTTGATTGCTCTTTCAAGCATTTCAACTGAATAATTTTCTCGCATCTCTTTAGCCGTTCTTTCTCTTAATCCACCTGGATACATAGAGTGATTATAATACATCTTATCATTTAACTTATTACCAGTTAAATTAACTTTCTTGGCATTTACAATAATAACATAATCACCACAATCAACATTAGGTGTATAAGTTACTTTGTGTTTACCCTTTAAAATATGAGCTGCTTTAGTGGCTACTCTACCTAATGATTTGCCCTCAGCATCAATAACATACCAATTACGAACTATTTCTTCTTTTTTTTGCATATAACTTTTCATTTTTTATTCTCCTATCTTTCTGTTTCATGTTCCCACCATGAAACATTCCGGGAATCAATGTACCGACATAGATTATATCTAATTACTCTATAAAAGTCAACGTTTTTTTTCTTTATTTTCTATTTTTTTGTATCTTCTTCTTATAATTTTAGTTTTCTTATAGTCTATTTATGCTTATTTTTTCATTTTTTTTAAAACTTTAGAATTATCATTTTCTTGCATCTTTACTATTTCTTCTTTTTTAGCTATTGTTAATTTAGAAAATTCTTCAATATCAGGTACAATTTCCGTATATAAATAATTAACATAAAAATTATATGGTGTTATTGCATAATCATAAGTTAATTCTTCAATAGGACTTCTTTTATCAATAAAAAAACCACATTCACTTTCTAAAAAATCATTAGCTAAGTAACTATCTCCAATATATACTTCAGTATCTGTATAAAATTCTCTAAACTTTCCATCTTTAAAATGAATTATAATCGGTAATATTCTTTTTAATCTTTTAGTTTCAATACCAGATATATTTTCAGCTATTGCTAAATAACAATTGTATTTATTTTTTTCCATTTCCATA
>CAYTGK010000012.1:0-12203 GCA_964437305.1 uncultured Muribaculaceae bacterium | reverse complement strand
TATATTTTCAGCTATTGCTAAATAACAATTGTATTTATTTTTTTCCATTTCCATATTAAATTTTATCCTTTCATTATATTGAGCAACTTATAATCGAACAATATATTCCTTCTAAATCTTATTTCATATTATAACTCCAAAATTATCATTGGTCAATCAACTTTTAAATAATTTTCTTATTCTTTATTTAATATTTTAAATATCTAAAACTTGACATTTATATTTTATTTCTGTTACAAACTTAGATTCTTTCATCTTATTAGTCAACAAATAAACACTATTCTTAGTTCTTGTTAAGGCAACATAAAACAATCTTCTTTCTTCAGCATATAAGTATTTATCGTTATTTTTAAAACATAAATTAATTAAAGGATCATCTTCTATTTTATTAGGAAATCCTAGAATATCATCACTTAAATTTAAAATAATAACACATTCACTTTCAAGTCCTTTGGAACTATGAACTGTTAAGTATTTTAAATTCATATCCTTATAAACTAATTCTTTATCTAATACCAAACTTAAATCATGCTTACAACGTCCTAAAACTAAACATTCTCTAATTCCTGAATTATATAAATATTCTAATAAATTTAAAAATTTATATTTATAATTACTTCTTGCAAAATAAATTATTTTTATAGGTTTACTAAGTCTTTTATTAGATACTAACCTTTTAGATAATTGATAAGGATTTTTTCTAATAAATGCATTAGCTATTTTAATTAATTCTAATGAATTACGATAAGTATTTTTTAAATACCAAACTTTTGATTCTTTAAAATAACTTTTAAATTTAATAAATAATTCTAACATTGAACCAGAAAATCCATAAATTGATTGAAAATCATCTCCAACAGCAAAGATATTACTATCTAATTCATCTTGAATTGTTTTAATTAAATTATATCTAATTAAAGAAATATCTTGAAATTCATCAATAATAATATATTTATAATACTTTTTCATCCCTTTCTTTTTAATAACCTCTATTGCTAAATTAATCATCATATCAAAATCAATTTTATAACTACTATTTAATTCTTCTAAATAAAATCTGTAAATTTCAAACATTACAATTAAAAAAGATTTATTCTTTTCTTTTTTGGCTTTAGATAATAACCGATTATTTTTTTTTAAATAATTTTGAAAATCATTTATATTTTGATTATTACATTTAATTTTATTAATAAATTTAATAATTAAATTTTTATATGATAAAAACAATTGTTTGTATTTAGTACTAATAGTATTTAAATCTAAATCTTTCTCTTGAACATAATATTTAAAGTAATTAATGATATATTGTAAATAAGGATTATCTTCCATAAAACCTTCAAAATATTCAAAAACAGTATATTCTAAATAATCTGATGAAGCAATTTGAAAAAAAACATGATTATCTTTTAGAATTTCTATAGCAAGTTTATGAAATGTTAAAACATCTATTTCTAAATCTAACCTATTTTTTAAATTATTAACTGCTTCATTTGTAAATGCTAGACAAAGTATTTGTTTAGGATTAACTTTTTTAACTTCTACTAAATATTTTATCTTACCAACAATTGTTAAAGTTTTACCACTTCCTGCTCCAGCTACTACTAAATTATTTTTAGCATTTGAAAGAATAGCCATCCTTTGCTCTTTATCTAAAGAATAGTTATTTATATTAGAAAATACTGAATTATTTAATTCGTCAATGTTCTTTTGCATTTTTTCCCTCAAGTATAATATAACCGAAAAAAAAAGAAAAGAAAAATATTATGAAAAAATTTTACTAATTTCTTAATTTATGTTAATATTAAAATAGGTGAAAGTATGAATATCTTAATTATTATCTTATCAATTTTACCTGTTATTTTACTAGGTATATTTTTTTACAAAAAAGATACTAATAAGGAACCTATAAAATTACTACGAAATTTATTTTTTAGTGGTATTTTATCTGGTTTATTAGTTATTGTTTTATCTTATATAACAACTTCCATATTTCCTAATTTAAATAGTAATAGTTTAAATATTTTTGATTTATTTATCTATTCTTTTATTATCACAAGTTTAATTGAAGAAGTATCCAAATGGATTATGATTTATTTTATTGCCTATAAATCACCAGAATATGACCAATATTATGATATTATTTTATATTCTGTTTATGTTGGTTTAGGTTTTGCTTGTTTTGAAAATTTACTTTATACCATTCCTAATAACAATCTATTTATAGTTTTACTGCGAGGAATAACAGCTATTCCTGCCCATGTTAGTTATCAAACAATGATGGGATATTATTTAACTTTAAGTAAACTTAAGCCTGAGAAAAAGAAACTTTATATTACGTTAAGTTTAGTTGTACCAGTTATTTTACATGGTTTATATGATTTCTTCTTATATTTAAATAATTTTATTTTTGTTGTAATCTTTTTAATCTTTATTGTTATACTATTTGTTTTTACAATATTAAAAGCAGAACAAATTTTAGATATTGATATTAAAAACTTAAAAAAATAATTTTTAACTATTTTGAATATTTACTACTCATTATTATTTTATTAAAAGATATTTAAAAAGTGATGTCATTTTCATCACTTCGATTTTTTTAATAATAATTTTACTAATACTTTTTTGGTAAAGTGCTTTCTTCTTTAGGATAATTTTTATTCATTGCTAAATCTATTTCTTCAGTAGAAAGATTTAAATTCATTGATTCATTGAACTCATTTATAAAATCTAAAGCTCTTTCGTACCCTCTTTCAGGAGTAGTTTTTTTAGAATATAATAATTTTAATGCAACTAATTGTAAAATTTTTCTTCTTAATTCAATATCGCAATTATGATTATATACACATTCTTCTAATTTAGTAAAGTCCAATTTATCAGTATATTTTTCTTTAAATAAATATAATAATTTATCTAAAGTAATACTATTAACATTTATATATTTTTTTAAATTATAATCAACATCAACTTTACCAGTAACACTATCAGCTTTTAGATAAAAGTAAGGCAAATTAAAAGTAGCAGGAGCAATAGCAAAAATACGAGACTCTTTTGACTTTGAATAAAAGTAAGGTGAATCAAAAGAATCACATTCATCTTTTCTATAAATACGCATACCTATTAAATGTTTTTTTCCTACTATTTCACCTTTATCATTATAAACATCTCTTATCAAACCACTAGTTGAACGATAAAGGCATTCCATTAAACTTAATTGTTTCTTTGGTAATCTATATACAAGTTGCTTTATATCCATTACTCCAGATAAAGTTTCCATATCACTAAAATAAACGCCTAATGCTCCTTCATAAAATTCCTTTGCTAGCTCTGGATATTTTATTTCATACCAATCTGTAATATTATCTATAAGTTTTTGCAAATCTTCAATATCAATATAAGAATGATAACCATTTTTTATTGCTTTTCTTAACCATGTTAATAATTCTTTATTTTTTTTAATATCATATTTTTTGGTATCTTGTTTATAAAATTTTTCAGCTTCAGCTATTGTCATACAAAACCTTCTATTTCCTAAAATTAAAAATCACAATTTCCTGGCGTTCTAGGATAAGGAATTACATCTCTTATATTTTCAACACCTGTTAAATAAATTAATAGTCTTTCAAAACCCATACCAAATCCTGAATGATAACAGCCTCCATATTTTCTTAAGTTTAAATACCATTCCATTCCCTTTTCAGATACTCCCATCTCTTTCATTCTTTTAAGAAGTTTATCATAGTCAGCTTCCCTTTCAGAACCTCCTATAAGTTCTCCAGCTCCTGGTACTTCCAAGTCAACAGCTGCTACAGTTTCATTATCAGGGTTTAATTTCATATAAAAAGCTTTAATATCTTTAGGCCAATCAGTTATGAAAACTGGTCCATCAAAGTATTCGGTTATATATTTTTCATGCTCTTTAGCAATATCTTCTCCATATTCTGGCTTAAACTCCCAATTAACTTTAGCCTCTTTTAAAATAGTTATAACATCATGATGACTTATCCTTGTAAATTTACTATTAACAAGTTTGGTTAATTTTTCAATCAAACCTTTTTCAACAAATTTATCAAAAAACTCCATTTCATCTTTAGCTCGTTCTAAAACATAATTAACAATAAATTTTAGCATATCTTCTACAATATCCATAACTCCATTTAAATCACAAAAAGCAATCTCAGGTTCAATCATCCAAAATTCACTAGCATGGGTTTTGGTATTAGAATTTTCAGCTCTAAAAGTTGGACCAAATGTATAAACCTTTTTATAAGCCATTGCAAAAGTTTCAGCTTCAAGTTGTCCAGATACCGTTAAAGAGGCTTGTTTTCCAAAAAAATCTTTATTATAATCAACACTTCCGTCTTTAGCAATTCTCTCTAAATCTAAAGTTGTTACTTGAAACATTTGTCCTGCTCCTTCACAATCACTAGCTGTAATTAAAGGAGCATGAAAGTAAACATATCCCCTTTCTTGAAAATAAGTATGAATTGCTTGAGCTGCAATACTTCTTACTCGAAATACGGCATTAAAAAGATTAGTTCTCGGTCTTAAATATGCCTGTTCTCTTAAAAACTCTCTTGTATGTCTCTTAGGTTGAATTGGATATTCATCAGGACAATCTCCAATTAAAGTAATATTTTTAACTCTAATTTCAAATTCTTGTAAAGTTCCTTGAGACTTAATTACCTCTCCTAAAACTTCTATACTAGAACCAATTTTGATTTTGGTAATATCCTCAAAATTTTTTAATTTGTTATCATAAACAAGCTGAATATTCTTAAAACTTGTTCCATCTGAGAAATCAATAAAACCAAACTCTTTTTGTTTTCTATGATTTCTAACCCAACCCTGTAATTTAACCTCCTTATCTAAATACTTATCCAAATATTCATAAAGATCTTTTACATCAATTATCATAAATTCCTCCTTATATAAATAAAAAGCATTAATATAAAGAGGCAAATCATCACGGTACCACTCTTTTTATCAATGCTTGATATCTCTTTTTGATAACGGTATTTCACCGATATTTTCTACTAAATTCAAAAATATACTCCATGGTGTTATTCCTATATCTTTCCTCCTAATTTTCACCCACCATTAGGTCTCTTTAAGTAACTAAATATAGTACTTCTCCACATCAACATTTTAAATATGTTTTTATTATATAACTATTTATTTTTAAAAGTCAACTACTTTATATAAATTTGTTAATCTTTCTCAATTCTGACATACTATCAATAGTTATTAAAAAAAATTAACTTTTTTTATAATAAAATCTTTGTAAACCCTTATATTTTAAGGAAAATCATCGACGAATAATTTTAATATTATTATATATAGTAAAAATAACTTATATCAAAATCATAATAAATCATTTTTATTAACAAATGCACTAAAATAAATTTTAATTAAACTTATAAAAAGAAAAAAACTAATAGATAACTTTAACTAAATAAAGTCCCTCTGGATGAGCCGTTTTATAACCAGCACTTCGATTTTTCCCTTCTAAAATTTCTAAGACTGAATTTATATCTTTCTTATGTAAGCCAATTTGAATTAGTAATCCAACCATATTTCTAATTTGGTATTTAATAAATCCATTACCTCGAAAAGTAAAGGTTAAAATATCTTGATTTTCTTTAATATTAGCATCATATATTTCTCTAACATAAGATTCTCGTTTATCTTTATTAGGTGTAAAAGCTTTAAAATCATGAACTCCAAGAAAAGATTTAATAGCTATATTCATTACTTTAACATCTAGTTTTCTTCCAAACTGATATACATAATTTCTTTCAAGAGGGTTATATTCTCCCATATTAAGTTTATATTCATAAATTTTTTCTTTAACCAAATACCTAGCATGAAAATCAGCATTAACTCTTTTTGTACTTATTACATGAATATCATTTGGTAATAAACTATTCATAGCTCTTTTTAGCTTTTCTTCTGTTATTTTAACATCAATATCAATATGAGCAGTTTGCCCTATAGCATGAACACCTTTATCCGTTCTACCACTTGCAATTAACTTAGTTTCACATCCATTATTAATATACTTTAAAACTTTTTCTATTTCATCCTGAATAGTTCTATACTTAGGTTGTCTTTCAAACCCTTGAAATAAAGTCCCATCATAAGAAAATCGAATCAAATATCGCATAAATTCACCTCATATTAAAGCTAATAGTAAGATTATAACATGAACTATTAAAAATACAATATTTAATTTATCAAAAATATTCCTTTTATTATACTTTTTATTTTTATAAAATCTTAAATAATTAAGATAAACATATTCTTCTAAATCATTGATTGTTTTATTTTTAAAATTATCTTTAATAACCTTATAATAATCACTTTCAATACTTATATTATTATCAAGAATATACTTCTTTTGATAATCTAAATTTTCTTTTTTAAATTTATCTATTTCTCTTTTTCTTAATTCATTAAACGTTCTCTTTCTTAATTTTTTTCTACCCTTAACATATTTAATATTTCGTTCTTTAATAATCAAAAAAACATTTATAACATAAAAAACAAATAATAAAATTTTTATAACCAATAGAATTAACTTTAAAAAATCAAAAGGAATAAAACTTAAATCAAGATAACTTAGTAAAAAATAAGCAATAATAATAATTGGTAAAATAGAATTTATAAATCTTAGAAATTTATAGTTTTGAAGATGATAAAATAATTCATAATCTAATAAATATAAAAGTATAAGTATTAGAATATTGTTAGCATAAATTACGCTTAATAAATAAAGAATAATCGAACTTAGTAAAATAATAATATTTAAATCTTTTATATCAATCTTATCATGAATCTTCTTTAATCTTTTGAACATATTCATAAACCCCCTTAACTAAATCATTAGTATCTTTAAAACTTCCTAAAGTTATTCCCTTTGCTACAAGCATTTTTTCTATACATATTAAATCTGGTAACATAATATTGTTGACTTCTAAAAATTTATAATCTTTAAATACTAACCTAGTATTACCACTTATTAAAACTTGAGCATCTTTTAAAATAATTAAATCATCTGTTAATTCATATAAAATATTACTATCTGACGTTAAGACTAGAATTGTTTTATGATATTTATTTTTCAAGTCTTTTAGTATTTTATGCATATTAAATATTCCATTATTATCAAGATATAAATAAGGTTCATCAATAATAATTAATTCAGGATTACTTATTAGATTTAAAGCAATCTCTAATAGCCTTTTTTCACTTTTAGATAAAGTGTTAATATCCCTTTTTAAATAATCATTAGATAAGCCAACCATCTTTAAAGATGAAACTATTTTATCAAGATAAACAGTATCTTTAACTTTAATATTTTGTTTTCTTAAATAAAATTCAGAGCTTACCGTCTTTGTTAAAAAAGTATTTTTATTAAGTTTTTTAATATAAACTATTTTCTTTAAATCATAACCCAATAAATTCATTTCATCAATTAAAATCAACCCTTGATAATCTAAAACTTGGGAAATTAATTTTGCAATAATTTCTTTATTTTCCCCATAAATACCTGTTATTAAATTATCTCTAATTTTTAAATTAACTTTTTTTAATAAATATTTATTTTTTTCTTTATATGATAAGTTTAAAAATTTTATTTCCATAAGTCACCTACCAATTCTTCTAAATTAAAATAGATTTTATCTACTAATTCAAAATACTTTAGTTTAATTGATAAGTCTAAAACAAATGGTAATGTTAAACCAATTTTTTTTAAGTAATCATAATCTATATCTTCGATTGAAAAACATTTTTGTATTTTAAAGTTTTCTAAAACATAGATTTTATCACTTTGATAAATAGTCTCTAACTTACTTGTAATGTTTAAAACTGTTAAACCTTTTTTATTTAATTCTTTAATTTTTTTTAACATAAACTCTAAATCTAATTTATCCATTTCTAAAAAGGCATCATCTAAAATTAATAATCTTGGTTCATGAATTAATGCTAAAATTATTAATAGTTTTCTTTTAGTTGATGCATTTAAACTAGCAATATTTTTATTTAAAAGACTATCTATTTTAAAAAAATTACTAATTTCAATTAGTTTTTTATTGATTTTATGTTCTGTATAACCTAAATTTAAAAGGGGATAAGCTAATTCATCTTTAACTTTTTTAAATAAGAAATCTTGATTGAAGTCATTTGTTACAACTCCAAGTTTTGATATATAATTTAAAACATTCTTTTTATTTAAAATGATGTTATCCAATGTGCAAACATTATTAGTTGGAATGATGGCTGAAATTATTTTCATTAACATGGTTTTTCCAGAATGATTTGGTCCTATGATACTAACAAATTGTCCTTTTGTAATTTCTAAATTAAAATGTTTAAAATAATCTTGATAAGTTAAATCTTCTATTTTAAAAAAAGCCATCTTTATCACCTTAATTTAATTATATCGTAAAATTAAAAAAAAAAGTAGTTAGTTGACACTAATCTACATAGGAATATAATATATTTTTAATTGCATTATAGTTAGTATAAGAAGCAACAACTTTCCCATCTTTGACTTTAATTAAAGAAGGTATACTTAGTTTTATAGTTTTTATATCATTACTAACATTTAATTTATCAGCTTTGCAAATATTATTACGACTATTTGATAAATCAAGTTTATATAAAGGTATTTTATTGGTTGCTCCATTATAATATTCAACAACACTTTCATATAAACTAGCAGAATTTTCAGCAAGTTCATATGCAAGAACAAAGTATTCATCTTCATCACGATTTAAAAGTTGCCCACATAAAATTTTCACAGTTTGAGCTTCAGCTGAATAAGTAATATCATTCTTTCTTGTAAATAAATTCCATTCACCAGTTTTGACTTTCGTAAACGTAAACATTAAAAATAAAAACACTAAAACACATACTGTAATAATAATTGCACTTTTAATACTTTTACTAGTATCATTTTCTTGAAATTCACGCATGGCTTTTTTTTCTTTTTCTATTCTTTTTTTATATTCTTTTTTCTTCATAATTAACCTCTCAACGTTTTAACAAACTTATTTTACCTTAATTAGCTTATTTTTACAAGTAGTAAATGTCAAGTTTTATAAATTACTTAATTAAAAGTTAAATTAGCTTGCTGAAATTTTCTTTTTGCTTGTTTATAATATTTAGAAATATTTTTCTTATCAATTCTTGTAAAAGTTGCTATTTGATTATCATTAAATCTATCTTGTTTCATTTCATATATTATGGCTATTTCAATTGGTAAAGAATTTAAAATTTTTTTATACTCTATTTCTACCATTTCTTCTAATAAAAAATTCATTGGATCTGGTGAGTTTTTATCAGGTATATTGTCTATTAAAGACTTATGAGTACCAGGCATAAATTCATCATAGGAAATGGCTGTATTTAAAGCTAATTTTTTATTACTAGTTTGATTACGAATTTCATTATAAAGTCTATTTCTAACACATCTTAACATATAAGTATAAAATAAAGTTTTCTTATTATCTTTATAGGAATTAACAGCATCTATCAATCCCATATAAGCTATTTGCATTAAATCTTCCATTTCAAAGCCTAATTCTTTAGAATCAATAAGATATGTTTGACATATCTTTGAAAGAAGTGGTTTATATTTTTCAAACAAATAATTATAATTATCACTATTTTCTTCTATCATATATAAAATTTCATTATCATCAAGTTCTCTATACATACTATCTACTTCCTAATCATTTCATATATCATTATTCCAGCTGCAACTGAAGCATTTAAACTATTTATCTTCCCATGCATAGGAATACTTGCTATATAATCGCAAGATTCTTTTACAAGCCGAGTAATACCAAAACCTTCACTACCAATTATTAAAGCACATTTATCTGGATATTCAATATTCTGGTAATCTTCCCCATTCATATCAGTTCCAATTATCCAAAAACCTAATTTTTTTAATTTTTTAATAGTTTGATTTAAATTTACAACTTGAGCAATTTTAACATTATATAAAGCTCCAACACTAGTTTTCATAACCGTTTCATTTACTGAAACACTTCTATTAATTGGTAAAATTATCCCATCAATTCCACTTGCTTCAACCGTTCTAATAATAGCTCCTAAATTATGTGGATCTTCTAAGTGATCAAGAATTACTAATTTGCATTTATCATTTTTTAGTAAATCATCAAGATTAGAATACGAAAAATCTGGAACTTCTAAAATAATTCCTTGATGGTTATTATGAGAAATTTTATCAAGTTCCCATTTTTCCTTATAAATAATAGGTATATTTAATTTTTTAATTAAAGATAAAATATCTTGTTCATTAAAATTCTTACTACAAAATACTTTTTTAACAGTAACTTTATCTTTTAAAATTTCTTTAACATTATTTCGACCACTTACTAACATACTAATTACCTAGAGTAAATATTATTTTAATTATTTCTTCTATCCTTTCATATTTTTTTTCAAGTTTTAAATAACCTATCAAAGCCTCAAATGAAGTTGCCTCATGATATGTTTTTATATCACAATTTCTAGGATGTGTATTAACCTTGGTATTTCTGGCTCTTTTTATAATTTCTAATTCTTCTTCACTAAAAATATTTTTATTTATTAATTTATGTAAAATTTTAGCTTGACTTTTAGCCGTAACAAAAGCCATAGAGGCTTCTTGCAAATCTTTAACATGAGCAAGCCCTTTATTTATTAAATATTCTCTCACATACCCTTCATAAATGCTATCACCTAAATAAGCTAAAACTAAACTATTTACTTCAATAGTTTTCATTGGTCTCTATCTCTACTTGAAGCAATTAAAATTAATCTAAACATTTGAAGTAGGGTTGATACAACAGATGCAACATAAGTCATTGCAGCAGCTCTAAGCATTTTCTTACTACCTTCTTGTTCTTCCTTTTCAATTAAAGCTTCTTTCTTTAAGAACTCTCCTGCTCTTTTAGAGGCATTAACTTCAACTGGCAAAGTAATAAGTTGAAAAATTAAAATTGCCATTTCTAAAAAAGTACCAATCCAAAATAATTTTACAAAACCAAATATTAATCCAAAAAGAATAGCAAAATACCCTGCTTTAGTTGAAAAATTAACAATTGGTAAAATAGCTGACCTTAATTTTAAAAAGAAATAACCTTCTTTATCTTGCACTGCATGACCACATTCATGAGCAGCTACACTTGCTGCAGCAACCGTTTTTCCATGAAAAATATCTGTTGAAAGTCTAACTACTTTTCTTTCAGGGTCATAATGGTCAGTAAGTTCTCCTCTCACTTCTACAATATCAATATTGTTTAAACCATTACTATCAAGAATTTTTCTTGCAACTTCAAAGCCTTCAAGTCCAGATTTTGTCTTTATTTTTTTATACTTACTATATGAAGTACTCACAAAAATCTGAGCCGCTATTGTAACTACTAAGCCAATTACTACTAATATATATGTTGGGTCAAACCCATAATAAAAATACATTTTATCATCTCCTATATTTTTTCAATTTTTACTCCATCTCTTGTATCTAATATTTTATAACCTAATTTAAATATTCTAGTTCTTATTTCATCTGCTTTTTGATAATTTTTTTCACTTTTATATTTATTTCTTTCTTCTACTAAATCTAAAACTTCATTAGGAATTTCTTCTTCTTTTTTTTCTAATAAATCAAGAGATAAAACTTTATCAAAGCTTTTAATTAATTTTCTTTTAGTATAATCATTTATATCACTTTTTAAAACATCATATAAAACAGTTAAAGCAAGAGATGTGTTTAAATTATTACCAATAGCTTCTTTAAATTTATTATCAAATTCTTGATATCTTTCTTTATCTAATTCCCCTTTTTCACTTAAAGTGCTAATTTTATTTTTTAATTTTAAATAAGTATTTTCTGCTTGTTCTAAAGCTAGAAATGAGAACTCTAATGGTTTTTGATAATGACTATTTAAGACCATATATCTATAACTTAAAGGATTATAACCTTTTGTTTTTAATAAAGATAATGTTAAAAAGTCTCCCTTACTCTTACTCATCTTCCCATCTTTATCATTTAAATGTTCAACATGAAACCAATAATTACACCATTTATGACCTAAATAGGCTTCACTTTGAGCAATTTCATTCGTATGATGTGGAAAAATATTATCAACACCACCACAATGAATATCAAGATACTCTCCTAAATA
>CAYTGK010000011.1:3047-17823 GCA_964437305.1 uncultured Muribaculaceae bacterium | reverse complement strand
ATTATTAATATGTATGATAATAATATATCTATTGAAACAATTGCTAAAATTGCTAAAGTTTCACTTGATTATGTAAAAGACATATTAAATGAGAGGCAGTAACCGTTAAATAGTTACTGTTTTTGGTTCTTTGTCAAGTAGTGTTAGTAAATTAAAAATTAATGATAAATTATAGTTCTCTTTTTTAAGATAAAGTTTTATTGTTTATTTTCCAATTACGACAACAGTGTCGTCGCAATTAAGTTGGTCTCATTATTTAGAACTTATAAAGATAGATGATGAAACTAAAAGAAGTTTTTATCTTAAAGAAACAATACAAGGTCAAGTTTTAATAAAGATCCTTTTGTCTTAGAATTTTTGGATATAAAGGAAAATACTACTTATTTGGAGAGTGATTTAGAAAAGTTATTATAGATTTAAAAATTGGTAAAGTAACACATCAAGATTAAAAATGAATTAGAATATAAAATTTTTTGTAATTATTATCTATTTCATATTTAATAATGTTAGAAAAAATGTCAAAAATTTACAAAAAATAATTGCTTTTTTTTAAAAACTATTATATTATAGTTATAGAACATGGTGTTCAAAAGGAGGATACATATGAAAATCACATCTGTAGATGTAAAAAGATTTGAAAAGGAAGGGTCTCGTATGAAAGGGCGAGCAACAGTACAATTAGATGATTGCTTTGTTGTTCGTGATATTCGTATTATTGATGGAGATAATGGGTTATTCATTGCTATGCCTAGTAAAAAAGTACCAGGTGGACATAGAGATATTGCTCATCCAATTAATCGTGAAACAAGAAAAATGTTTGAAGATGCTATTCTTGAAGCATACGAAAATGCAGAGATTGAAGAACCTACAAGTTCAGAAGAAGAATAAAAGACCATTGGTCTTTTTTTTTAACTTTTTACATAGATTTAAATGGAGGTTTATATGGAAAGAGATAAGGAAATACATAATTATAATCATGTCTTTAATCTTGTGGAAAGAAAAAATGCTAGTTTAAGTGGTGTAAAAAAGATTGATAGTTTTGATAATGAAGAGTTTTTAATTGAAACAGTAATGGGATATGTGGTTTTAAAAGGGGAAGGGCTTGAGTTAGTTAAACTTGATACAATGCAGGGAGTTGTAATTATTAAAGGTATGATTAATAGTTTTGCTTATATTGATGATACTAATAAGAAGAATAAAGAAAATTCAGTTATAAGTAGGTTATTTAAGTGAGTTTAGCAATTCAAATTCAAACAATAGCATATACCTTTTTATTTGGTATATATATTGCTCTTTTGTTTAATCTTTTATATCGTGTATTATTTACTAAAAGTATATTTTTAAATTTAATTAGTAATTTTTTATTTGTTATTTTTAATAGTATTCTTTATTTTTATATTTTATTTTTAATTGATAGTGGAAGAATACATATTTATTTGTTGTTTGTTTTTTTAATAAGTTTCTTTTTATATAATCTTCTTTTTAAAAAAATTAGGTGGGTGGGTGAATAAGTGTAAAATGATTTACACTTTATGGTTTAACATTTCTTGAAAAAATATGTATTTTTTGATATAATAATAACGATAGGATGGTGATAATTTGGCCAAGAAGAAAAAAGTAAAGAATAGTGCAAAACGACTTGTAACGCTTGGTTTTGTTTCCATAGCTTTGATTGTTATTATTGGTGTTACATTATTTAGTATTCTATCGGATATAGTTAATAAGTATAAAGAAAAACAAGAACTTGAAAATAAGTTAATAGCCCTTCAAGAAAAAGAAGTAGAGTTAGAAAAAGATGTAAATAAATTAAAAGATCCTGAGTATTTAGCAAGATATGCTAGAGAAAAGTATTTTTATTCTAAAGATGGGGAATATATTCTAAGAATACCAGATGATGATAGTAGGTGATATAATTCACCTTTTTTTGTGAATAAAGGTAATTTATCATTTTTGTAGAAATATGCTTGCTAAATTTTATTAATTTTAGTAAAATACATAACAAGGTGAATGGAATGGATTCAGTTATAAATTTATTAGAGAAGGAAATTAAATTAAATAGAGAAGATAAGGTTGTGGTTGGAGTTAGTAGTGGACCTGATTCAATGTGCCTTTTAACCATTCTTTTAAAATTAAAAGAAAAATTAGGATTTAAGATAATTGTTGCTCATATTAATCATAATAAAAGAAAAGAAAGTGAAGAAGAAGAAATATTTTTAAAAAAGTATTGTGAAGATAGGGAAGTTATTTTTGAAAGTATGAAAATAGAAAATTATGGAAACGATAATTTTCAACAAGAAGCTAGGAAAATTCGTTATAAATTTTATCAAGATTTAGTGAATAAATATGAAGCTCCTTATTTAATGACTGCTCATCATGGTGATGATTTAATAGAGACTATTTTAATGCGTTTGGTTAGAGGTTCAACTTTGGGTGGTTATAAAGGTATACCTTTAATAAGTGATATGGGGACATATTTAATTGTAAGACCTTTACTTTATTTAACCAAAGATGATATTGAAAGTTTTGATAAAGCTAATAATATACCATATCGAGTTGATAAAAGTAATTTTTCATATGAATATACAAGAAATCGTTATCGACAACAAGTGTTACCATTTCTTAAAGAGGAAAATCCTAATGTTCATTTAAAATTTTTGAAATTTAGTAATTTAATTAATGAATGTAATAATTATATTGAAAAAGTTTTAGATAGTGCTTATAATAGTATTTATAAGGAAAAAAGGGTTAATATTTCTTTATTTAGTGAACTTGATATATTTTTACAAAAACTTTTATTAGAACGAATATTAACAACGATTTATGATGATTTAATAAAGATTGAAAGTAAACATATTAGAATACTTTTAGATTTAATTAAGAAAAATAAAAGTGGTAGTAAGATAAATCTTCCTGATGGGGTAGTTGCTATGATTGATTATGATTATTTAGTGTTTGAAAAAAATAAGAGTTTAGTTTCTGAATATAAAATGGAATTAAAAGATGGATTAGTACTTCCTAATGGAATGAAATTTATTAAAGATATGCAAGATGGAAATGGGAATGATACGATACATTTAGATAGTAAGGATATTGAATTACCTTTATATGTAAGGAATAAAAAAAATGGGGATAAGATAGAATTAAAAGGGACTAATGGTGTTAAAAAAGTAAGTGATATTTTTATAGATAAAAAGATAAGTAGGACTGATAGAATAGGTTATCCAGTAGTTGTTGATGCGAATGATAAAATAATTTGGATACCAAAATTAAAAAAATCAAAATTTGATAGTCCAAATATAAAAAAGTGTGATATAATATTTAAATGTTTGTGAGGAGGAATATTTTATGAATAAAAAAGATATAAGAAAAGGAATTTTACCGTATATTATTTTACTTGTATTAATGCTTGGAATTGTATATTTTTTTAATGTATTTAATGTTAAAACTAATGAATTAACCTATGATGAGTTTATTGCTGATCTTAATAATAATAAGATTGAAGAATTAACAATTGAGCCAAGTATTGATGGTGGGGTATATAAAATAACAGGAAAATTAAAAGATTATGAAGAAAAAGAAACATTTATTGTGCAAGTTCCGTTATCTGAAGAAGTAATGAAACAAATTACTGAAGCTAATGATAAGTATGATTTTAAGATGGATGCTGAAAGTGATCCTAATAGTAGTGTATGGCTTGTAGTACTTGTTAATTTCTTACCTATTGTTCTAATTGGAATTTTAATGTTTGTAATTATTTCTAAACAAATGAGTGGTAATAATAAGTCATTTGATTTTGGAAAGAGTAAAGCAAAATTAGATGATAGTCAGAAAAAGGTAACATTTAATGATGTAGCTGGTTTAAAAGAAGAGAAAGAAGAATTAAAAGAATTAATAGATTTCTTAAAAAATCCAAAAAGATTTCAAAAGCTTGGAGCAAGAATACCTAAAGGAGTTCTATTAGTAGGACCTCCAGGAACTGGTAAAACTTTACTTGCAAGAGCAGTAGCTGGTGAAGCTAATGTGCCATTCTATTATATAAGTGGGTCTGATTTCGTAGAATTATTTGTAGGTGTTGGTGCTAGTCGTGTTAGAGATATGTTCAAACAAGCTAAACATAATGCCCCATGTTTAATATTTATTGATGAAATTGATGCTGTAGGTCGTCAAAGAGGAACAGGTTTAGGTGGTGGACATGATGAACGTGAACAAACTTTAAACCAATTATTAACGGAAATGGATGGTTTTGGAGCTAATGAAGGAATAATTATTATTGCAGCAACCAATAGAGCTGATGTTTTAGACCCAGCCCTACTTCGTCCAGGTCGTTTTGATAGACAAGTAACGGTTAATTTACCAGATGTTAGAGCAAGAGAAGAAATTCTTGAAGTTCATGCAAGAAATAAAATTTTTGATAAGAATGTAACACTTGGAAATCTTGCCAAAAGAACTCCTGGCTTTTCAGGTGCTGACCTTGAAAATTTACTTAATGAAGCAGCTTTACTTGCTGTGAGACGTAATAAAGAAGCTATTACAATGAGTGAAATAGATGAAGCAACTGATAGAGTTCTTATGGGGCCTGCTAAAAAGAGTAAAAAATATACTGATGAAGAAAAACGTCTTGTATCATATCATGAAGCTGGACACGTTGTTTTAGGATTAAAATTAAATTCTGCTAATGTAGTTCAAAAGGTAACAATTATCCCACGTAGTTATGCTGGTGGTTATGCTATGATGGTGCCTAAAGAGGAAAAATATACTCAAACGAAACGGGAGTTACTAGAACAAATTACAGGTTTACTTGGTGGTCGTGTTTCTGAAGAATTAAATTTTGGGGAAATAACAACAGGTGCGCACAATGACTTTGAAAAAGCAACGAAGATTGCAAGATCGATGGTAACTGAGTATGGTATGAGTGATTTAGGACCAGTTCAACTTGAACATCAATCTGAAGATGTGTTCTTAGGACGTGATTATAATAAAAGTCGAAATTTCTCTGATATTGTTGCACATGAGATTGATGAAGAAATTAGAAAAATAATTGGGGAATGTTATGAGAAAGCAACTGAGATTTTAAAAGAAAATGCTGATTTAGTTAAATTAATTGCTGAAGCATTACTTGAAAGAGAGACATTAACTAAAGAACAAATTGAATACTTAGTTGAACATAAAGAATTACCTGAAGATACTACTCTTGAAGATATGACTTTAGATGAATTAAGAGATTTAGCTAAAGAAAAAGAAATTAAAGGTTATTCAAAATTAAATAAAGAGGAATTAATTAAATTGCTAGAAGCAAATGAAGTTGAACCTGAATTAGAAAAGAAAAACGATAATAAAGATAGAGAAGATTTAGAAGATGAAGATAAAGAAGAATAAAAATTTCTTCTTTTTTCTTGATAATTAAGGGTTTGGTTAAGAGGTATAAATTACTCTTTTAAATTAAAATTTATTATGCTATAATGTTTGTGTTAGAAGTGAGGTTACAAAATGGAGTTTATTACTAGTTTCTTTGATAATATAGTTCGTTTTTTGGGTAGTTTTTATCCGAATATTAAAAATATAAATACAATAATTGGCAATATAATATCTTTTCTACTTGCTTATAGAACAATTTATGTTTTATTGGGAATATTTTTTACAAGAAAATTTAAACCAGCTAAAAAGCAACATAAATATGGAATTGTTATAGCAGCTCGGAATGAAGAAATGGTAATTGGTAATTTAATAGATAGTATTCATAAGCAAGATTATCCTAGTGATTTAGTAACTATCTTTGTTGTTGCTGATAATTGCACCGATAAAACAGCTGAGATAGCTAGGGAGAAAGGTTGTGTTTGTTATGAAAGATTTGATGATGAACATAAGACAAAGGGTTTTGCTTTACAATTTTTATTTGATAAAATTGAAGAAGATTATGGAAGAAAGTCATTTGAAGGATATTTTGTTTTTGATGCTGATAATTTATTAAAAGAAGATTATATAACCAAAATGAATGATGCTTTTGATAGTGGTGAAAAAATAATTACTTCTTATAGACATTCCAAAAATTTTGATGAAAATTGGATTGCTTCAACTTATGCAATTCATTGGTTAAGATCTATTAGAACTGGACATCGTGCAAGGTCAGTTTTAAGACTTGCAACTAATATTCAGGGAACAGGTTTTCTATTCGCATCAGAACTTGTTAAAAATGGTTGGAAATATACGTCTTTAACAGAAGATAGAGCTTTTACAGTAGACGCAGTTAGTCAGGGATATCAAATAACCTATCAAGATACAGCTATTTTTTATGATGAACAGCCTACCAATTTAAAAATTGCTTTAAGACAAAGATTACGTTGGGCAAAAGGACATTTATTAGCTTTTGTTGATACTGGGCCTAAATTATTTATGAATATTTTTTTAGGTAGAAGAGATAAAAATAAAAATAAAAAGAAGAAAAAGAATGCTAAAAGTTTTTGGTTATCAATAGTTGAATCAATTAGACATCGATTTGCTTCCTTTGATATTTTAATGTTGACAACTCCTTTTTCCGTTATAAATCTTGTTAGATGGTTATTAGTAAGTGTTATTTTTTATGCCTTTTATGCTTATAGTAATGGTTTAACTAGTATTAATTTCTTTGGAGGTAGTACCTATCTTGCTCAATTTTTAAAATTAATAGTTAATATACGTATAAGTATTGCACCTGGTATTAAAGCTTTATTTGGAGCAATTTTAATTGCTATTTGGGCGAGAATTTTTTATCGAATTGGTTCGTACTTTGAACATATATTTGAAGCTGTATATGTATTTATAATTGAAAGAAAAAGAATAAAAAAAATACCTTTATATAAAAAAGTACTATATTGTTTTACTTGGCCAATTTTTGATATAATTGGAAGATATGCAACTTATATTGCTTTATTTACAAAAGTCGATTGGAAACCAATTCCTCATGAAAGTAAGATAACGATTGATGATATTAATAAAGAATAAACAAATACTTAAATTTGGAAATTTATTTTGATGATTAATGTAAAATTTTGAAATTTAATGTCAAATAAGTGTTAAATTGTAGAAATATGTCTTAATATATGATAGAATTAAGGTGTACATAGGAATTAATGATAAAGGAGGTTTTATGAAATTCTTAAAAGTTAATGCCAAAGTACTATTGATTTTATGTTTATTTAGTGGAATTTTATTTTTAAGCACAGGTTGTGGGGATAAAGAAAATGATGACCCTAAAGAAACTGATAACCAACAAGAGACTCCATCTAAACCTAGTAGTGGTCAATCTGATGTAGATGGACAAAACGATAGTGATGATGAGTCAAATGATAATAATAACAATACTGCTGATAATTCAACTGATAAAGAAGTAGATTATACGGTTTGGGTTGCTAATACAACTATCAATACTGATAAAAATCAAAAAAGTTATAAGGTTATTTGGGGAGATACATTATGGTTAATTTCAACAGCATGGGAAGTACCTTATCAAGAAATAGCTAACTATAATCATATTCCTAATCCTGATTTAATCTATGTTGATCAAATAATTTATAATCCATTATTTAAATAAGAATAAATCAATAGCAAAGAGATTGTTGGAAAGTTTTCAACAATCTTTTTATTGTTTTAATATTTAAAATTTATTGCTTTTTTGGATAATTTTGATATAATATTTATTGTAAAGTGAGGTAGTAATGATAGGAGAATTTATTGAATTATCTAATGGTATAGAAGTAGGAAATAATTTGCGTGTTAATAATTTACCAAGTTTTAAGCAAAAGAAATCGGCTACTCCTTATAGAGCAACAGTAGTATCACGTAATACAGAAATATGCCAGTTAGAAGGAAAAATTGAAAAAAGTAATTATGAAACAACAGTTTCTTTTTCTAATGAAAAATATATAATTAAAAGTTATGGACAAAGTAATACTGTTGAAACAGTTAAAACAGCAATAAATACTATTGGGAATATTATAAATGGTTCATTTGACTCGGCAATGTCTGATTTGTTATTGCCACAGATATATGATTCTTCTGGTAACCAAGTAGGAAAATTAGAAATGTTAACAATTGGCGAAGGGGTAGATGCATATTTTTGTTATAAATATACGATAAATGAGGTTGTTTTATTAGCATATGAAGTAGCCCAAGATGGGAATTTATTATATTGTATATTTAATCAAGAAAATCAAATGGTAGCAGAAGTTGTTAAAGAAAGACATATTTCAAATGGTCATGCTAGATATACATTATATTGCTGTAATGATAATTGGTTTAAATATGTTGTTTTAGTTATTTCTTGCTGGGCTATTCAGAATAATTCAAAAGATGGAACAGCTTCCTCTCATAAAAGTCAAACTTTTGTTACAACTAATACTAATTTATTAAGTAAATATAACCCTACCTTTATTGAGCAAGTGAAACAAAAAGAAGGGTCAAATAATTTACCTGAAAATATGCCGTTAGTAAAAGAAAAAGTTAATGAAGCTAAGAAAGGTGAAGATGTTAAGACTTTTAAATATACAAATATAATATTTATTGTTGTTGCTATAATATTTCTTATTATATGTGTTTTTATGTTTTTAAAGTAGGTGATTAATATGCAAAAAAATGTCAAAAATTTTATTTTCCCTTTAATATTTATTATGTTTGGTGGGTTATTATTGTTTATAGGATTTAATTCAATTAAAAGTACTAAAGATTATAAAAAGGTAGAAGCAACTGTAATAGATAGTTATTTTGTTAATAATGCAACAGAAAAAGAAGCTAAAATTAAAATTACTTATAATGTCAATGATAATAAATTTAATACTAATATTACTAAGAAAACAGATAGATTACCTAGAGTTGGAAGTAAGATGATAATAAAATATAATCCTAATAATCCAAAAGAAATTGTATTTGATAGTAGTGTTAATTATATATCTTTAATTATTGGAATAATTTTTATATTTTTAGGATTATTAGTAACTTTTAAATTATTGCGTGTTAATAAATCTTCTAAGACTTTAGAATATGATAAAACTGATATTAAAGACGTGAAAAATCCATAATTAAGATTATTTGAAAGTTTTGTTAATAAAAATTATTTAAGTTCTAATTTTATTTATATTTTATATTTTTAATGAATAATATTTAATATTAAGATTGTTTTAAATTGTAATTATTACATTTAACAATCTATTTTAATATTATGCATAACTTCTAATTTACTTTTTAAATGATTTTTTGTATAATATTCTCGGTGATTTAAATGTATATTGGCAATGTTTATATAGATGGAAAGACGGTTTTAGCTCCAATGGCAGGTATTTGTAATAGTGCTTTTCGGAAAATTATAAAGGAAATGGGATGTTCATTAATTTATGCTGAAATGGTAAGTGATAAAGCATTAGTTTATGGAAATGAAAAGACAAAAGAAATGCTTTTTATGGAACAAATTGAAAGACCAATTGTTCAACAAATCTTTGGAAGTGATAAAGAGTCATTTGTTATAGCAGCTAAATATATTGAAGAAAATATGCATCCAGATATAATTGATATAAATATGGGCTGTCCTGTTCCTAAAGTGGCGATTAAAAGTCAAGCTGGAGCAAGTTTACTTAAAAATCCAGCTAAAATAAAAGAGATTGTTAGAGCTGTAGTTGAAGCTGTTTCAATTCCTGTATCGGTTAAAATTCGAAGTGGTTGGGATCAAAATAGTATTAATGCTATTGAAGTTGCCAAAATATGTGAAGAAGCTGGAGCTAGTGCTATTTGCATTCATCCAAGAACAAGAAGTCAAGGTTATAGTGGTAAAGCTGATTGGAGTATTATTAAAGAAGTTAAAGAAAATGTCTCAATTCCTGTTATAGGAAATGGGGACATTACAGATATTTATAAAGCTAAAGCTATGCTTGATGAAACAGGTTGTGATTTAATTATGATAGGACGAGGAGTTTTAGGTAATCCCTGGTTAATTAAAGAAATTAATGCTTATTTAAAAGATGGAACAGTTTTAGAAAAACCAACTCCAATTGAAAAAATAGATATGTGTTTAAAACATTTAGATTATTTAAGTAGAATAAAACCTGAGAAAGTTGCTTGTTTAGAAATTAGAAATCATATTGCTTGGTATTTAAAAGGTCTTAAAAATGCTAAGCAAGTTAAAGAAAAAATATATAAAACTAAAAGATTATGTGATATAATTAGTTTGTTGAAAAAATTTAAGGAGGAATTTTAATGAAACCATCAAGTTATAAAAGAATTTTAGCTTATTTAATTGATGTATTTATTGTATCCTTTTTTGGAGTTTTACTTGGTTATTTTATACCAGTAAGTGATGAATATAAAACAGCTAATGAAGAGTTAGCAAGTGTTATATCTGATTATGAGGAAGAAAAGATTGATAAAAATGCTTATTTAGAGAAAGCTAATGAACTTAGTTATACTATAAATAAAGAAAGTTTAACAATGACAGTTATTACAATTGTTATCTATATTATTTACTTTGTTGTAGTACCTTATTATTATAATGGGCAAACTTTAGGTAAAAAGATTATGAAATTAAAGGTAATTTCTAATAAAGATAAAAAACTTAGTATGAATAATTATTTAATTAGGGCTTTAATAGTTGATTCAATTTTATCAAATGTGATTGGAGTTGTAGCTATTTTACTATTATCAAAATCAGCTTATTTAACAACATATAATTTTGTTTCTAATTTCTTTATGTATTTAAACATTATAACATTTGCCATGATATTATTTAGTAAAGATGGTAGAGGTTTACATGATATTCTTGCAGGAACAAAAGTTGTAGTTATTGATAGTGATGGGAATATTGTTCCTGAAGCTCAAGTTATAAATGAAGTTAAAGAAGAACAACCTAAGATTGAAACGGAAGTTAAAAAGGAAACTAAAGAAGAAAAAAGAAAAGAAACAAAAAAAGAGGAAAAAGAAACAGTACCAGAAAAACCTAAAGAAAAGAATATTAAGACTAAGAAAACAGAGACTAATGATAGTGATGCTAAAACTAAACCAGTAAGTAAGAAAAAAAACTCTAGTAAACAAACTAAAAATTAAAAAGAACTTATTAACTTGATAAATCCAAGCTAAAAAGTTCTTATAATGACAACGATTGTAATAAATCATTGTCATTATTAATATAAACTAAAAATTAAAAATTATACTAAAAGGAGACAAAATGGAATTAAATGAATTAAAATTAGAACTAAAAAAAGAAAAAGAAAAACAAGAAGAATTATGGAGGTTACTTTGACATTATAAAGAAAGAAAACAGAATAAAAGAGTTAGAAGAAGTAACGAAACAAAATGATTTTTGGCTTGATAAAAATAAAGTTCAAGAAACAATGGATGAATTAAATAATTTAAAAGATATTGTTCATAATAATATTGAATTACAAAAAAAGATAGATAATGATATGGAACTTTTAGAAATATTAGAATTAGAAATGGATGAAAAGGTAAAAGAAAAAATAGAAAAAGAACTTTTAGAAATTGATGAAGATTTAAGAAAATTAGAAATGTTTACCCTTTTAAATTCTGAATATGATAAAAATAATTGTCTTTTAGAAATTCATGCTGGAGCTGGAGGAACTGAAGCTTGTGATTGGGCTAATATGTTATATCGTATGTATCAAAGGTATCTTGAAAGACATAAGTTTAAATATGAAGTTATTTCATATTTAGAAGGTGAAGAAGTTGGAATAAAAAGTGTTTCTATAAAAGTAGAAGGTCTTTATGCTTATGGTTATTTAAAATGTGAAAAAGGTGTTCATCGGTTAGTTCGATTATCGCCTTTTGATGCTAATAATAAAAGACATACCTCTTTCGCATCAGTTGATATTACTCCTGAGTTTACTGAAGTATCTGATGTTGAAATTCTTGATAAAGATTTAAAAATTGATGTTTATAGAAGTAGTGGAGCTGGAGGACAACATATTAATACAACTGATAGTGCTGTTCGTATAACGCATTTGCCGACCAAAATTGTTGTATCATGTCAAAATCAAAGAAGTCAAATTCAAAATAAAGAAGAAGCAATTGCGATGTTGAAAAGTAAATTAAAACAATTAAATATTGAAAGAAGAGATAATGTATTAAATGGAGTTAAAGGTGAAAGTTTAAATATTGAATTTGGTTCTCAAATTAGAAGTTATGTAATGCATCCTTATTCAATGGTAAAAGATCATCGAACAAACTATGAAACAGCAGATGTTTCTAAAGTTTTAGATGGTTATATTGATGAATTTATTGAAAGTGTTTTAAAACACAATGTTAAGTAGTAATTAAATACTACTTTTCTTTTGAGGTGATAATTTGAAACAATTAAAAAAATATTTACTATTATTGCTAGCTTTATTTATTGCAGCTTTAAATTTTAATTTAATTTTAAAACCTTTAAAGTTAGTAGTTGGAGGAACAGGAGGAATTGCAGTTATTCTAAATCATATATTAAAAGTTAGTCCTTCTTTAATAATTTTAATTATTAATGTTATTATGTTAATTATCAGTTTTCTGACCTTACCTAAAGATACAACTTATGGAACAATAATAGCAACTTTTGGATATCCTTTATTTGTGAAACTAACAAGTAAAATACCAACTATTAATGTAACTGGTTTAGGAATATTTGGATTAGTAATTATAGCTGGAATTGTCTGTGGAGTAACTGGAGGAATAATTTATCAACTTGGATTTTCTAATGGTGGTATTAGTGTTATACCATTACTTCTTAATAAATATTTTCATATTGGAATTTCTATTTCCATTTTCATTATTAATGGAATAATAGTTTTACTTGGTTGTTACTATTTTGGAATTGTAAATTGTCTCTATTCAATTATAATTATTTTTTTACAAAGTTTTTTAATAAGAAAAATATTAAATTTAAAAATTTTAACGAAATAAATTAATTAATAAATCTTGAAATTTAAATAATGTTAATATATAATTAATTGGGTGAGGTGAGCTAGTGGTGAAAAAAAAGGCAATTATAAAAAAATTTGCAACGAAAGTAGCAATTTCTGTTTTTTTTACAGCCATTTTTATTTTTGTTACTTATGTTGCATTTGATAAAAAAATTAATAAATATGCATCATTTATTAATATGGTAGCAATTAAAGATAGTAAAAAAGAAGAAGAAAATAAAGTAACTAGTTTAGATGTAATATCAAAGAGATTAATTAATTATCCTGATTATGGGTCAAAATATGGGACATTGAAAATACCAGAAATAAATATGGAATTACCAGTTTATCATGGTGATAGTTTAAAAATAATGCGTTATGGAGTTGGACATTATTCAGGCTCTTATTTTCCTGGGGAAGGTGGGTCAGTTATTTTAGCAGCACATAATGATGTCGGATATTTTCATGAAATAGATAGATTAGTGAAAGGAAGTAAAATTACTTTTGAAACAACTTATGGAACTTTTGAGTATGTGGTTGATAGTTATAAAGTTGTAAAAGAAACTGATCTTGAAGCATTTCCTATTCAAAATGAAAAAGAAATGTTAATTATGTATACTTGTTATCCTATAAGATATGGAGTAGTTGGAAGAAGAACACAAAGATATGTAGTTTATGCATATAAAGTAGGTGAAGGTAATGCATAAAGGTAAAAATATAGCTGGGTATATTATAAGTTTTTTTCTAACCATTTTGTTAGTAATTTTGTTTTTATTAGGAATTATGAAAACAACAGTTTTAAATGAAAATTATGTAATAAAAATTTTTGAAAAAAATAATTATTATAAATTAATATCTGATAAAATAAAAGAAAACATGGAAGATTATATGCGTTCATCAGGATTAGATAAAGAAATTTTAGATAATTTATTTACAGAAGAAGATGTTAAAAATGATGTTAAAAAATATTTAGATAAAATATATAAAGATGAAAAAATTGAATTTAATGATAGTATTTTAAAAGAAAAATTAAGTAAAAATATTGAAGAATTGTTAGCTAAACAAAACTTAGTAATTACTGATAAAAATGCTATTGATTCATTTGTTAGTGAAATGGTTAAAATTTATCAAAATGAAACTAATTTATATAATTTAGTTGATGATTATATAGAGCCTTTTCAAAAAGTTATTAATATTTCCAATATAGCTTTTATTGGAATATTAATTATTAGTATTTTATTATTGATTTTGGTAATTTTAATGAAAATTCATTGTTTAGGTACAGTTACATTAGCAAGTGGTTTAATGTTAATATTTGTACGATTTGTAATATATGAGAAAATAGATTTTAAAAATTTACTTATAATATCAGATGAATTTTCTAAAATTTTAAATAAGATTTTAACTAATATAGCAAATTTAATTGCTATTTATGCTGGTATATTTATAGTTTTAGGCTTAATTTTAGCTTTAGCTGAATCGTTTATGGCTGTTAAAAAGAGACGTAGGAGATATAAGAAAAGTAGAGAATAATATATTTAATTAAAAATTATTGACTATTATGTAGAAATTTATGTTTATTAAAATGTTTTTAACAATCTTTACACAAGAATAAAAAAATTTATATGTAAAATGAAAAAAAAGCTTGCAATTTAAAAAGCATTCAAGTATAATTTAAAATGAGAGGAGATAAGAAAATGAAAAAAGTTTTAGTTACATTATTAGCAGTAGCTTTATTATTTGTAGGTGTAAGACCTGTAAGTGCTATGACCGAAGAAGAATTACTTAATAGGTTAGAGCAAGTTTATAATATTAATGGAGTAGAATTTAAAGTTCCTGATGCAATGAAAGTGCAAGTCAAGAGATAT
>CAYTGK010000011.1:0-2947 GCA_964437305.1 uncultured Muribaculaceae bacterium | reverse complement strand
ACTGGTTTAGTAAAACAAACTGGAACTGAAACTAATGCTATTGCTATTCTTGCTGGTGTTTCACTAGCTGTTATAGTAGCAGGAACATTTGTTATCGTTAGAAAATCTAGATTTAACTAATTAGTTTAATTTGTTAAATTAAAATAGAAAGTAAAGGAAAATCAAAATTTCCTTTTTTTTCTATACAAATTTTTTTATTTTTATGATATACTATTTTAGATTTTAAAGAGGTGATAAAGATGGACAAGATTATCATTAAGGGAGCAAGAGAAAATAATCTAAAAAATATTGATTTAGAATTACCTAAAAATAAGTTAATTGTCATGACTGGTTTATCAGGAAGTGGTAAGAGTAGTTTAGCTTTTGATACTATTTATGCTGAGGGTGAAAGAAGATATATTGAAAGTTTATCAGCTTATGCTAGACAATTTTTAGGAGGCTCTGAGAAACCTGATGTTGATAGTATTGAGGGTTTATCACCAAGTATTTCTATTGACCAAAAGACAACTAGTAAAAATCCTCGTTCAACAGTTGGAACGGTTACCGAAATATATGATTATTTAAGACTTATGTTTGCAAGAATAGGCATACCTTATTGTCCTAATCATCATATTCCAATTACTAGTCAATCGGTTGAAGAAATTGTTAATAAAGTTGAAGAATTTAAAGAAGGTACAAAATTAATCATTTTAGCTCCAGTTGTTGATTCTGAAAAGGGAACTCATAAAGATACCTTAGATAATTTACGTCGAGAAGGTTATGTTCGAGTTAGAATTAATGGGGAAATGTATGATCTTGGAGAAGAAATTACATTAGAAAAAAATAAAAAAGATAAAATAGATGTTGTAGTAGATAGATTAGTTATTAAAGAGGGAATTAGAAGTAGACTTTATGAGTCAATTGAAACTGCTACCAATCTTGCTAATGGTAAAGTGTTAATTAATGTGATTGGTGGGGAGGAAATTTTATTTTCGACAACTTATGCTTGTCCTTATTGTAATTATTCAATTCCAACTTTAGAACCAAGAATGTTTAGTTTTAATGCTCCTTTTGGAGCTTGTCCTGAATGTAAAGGGCTAGGAGTTAAATTAAAAATTGATGAGACTTTAGTTATTCCAGATACAACATTAAGTTTAAATAATAAATGTATTAAAACTTTAAATGATGATCAAGATTCAATTGAATATAAAAGATTAAAAGCTGTCTGTGATTATTATAAAATTGATATGGATAAACCTTTTAATAAATTAAGTAAAAAAAATCAAGATATTATTCTTTATGGGTCTCCTGATATTTTAACTTTTAATATTACAAGTAGAAGTGGTAATGTTACTAAAAATAAAGATTATTTTGAGGGAGTAATTAATAATCTTGAAAGACGTTATATGGAAACATCAAGTGAATGGATACGTGATTGGCTTGAACAATATATGATTGAACTTCCTTGTGAAGTATGTCATGGGGCGAGACTTAATGATAGTATTTTAAATATTAAAATAGCAGATAAAAATATTTATGAAGTTACTTGTATGTCAATTAAAGAAGCTCTTGATTGGTTTAATAATTTGCAATTAACGGAAGAAGAAAAGAAAATTTCAGAGTTAATTATTAAAGAAATCATAAATAGGCTTACTTTCTTAAAAAATGTGGGACTTGAATATTTAACAATGTCAAGAATGAGTGGTACTTTATCAGGTGGGGAAGCTCAAAGAATTAGACTTGCAACTCAAATAGGGTCAAGATTAACAGGAGTTTTGTATGTTTTAGATGAACCTAGTATTGGGTTACATCAAAAAGATAATGAAAAGTTAATTAATTCTTTACTAGAAATGCGAGATTTAGGAAATACCTTAATTGTCGTTGAACATGATACCGAGACAATGCTTGCTAGTGATTATTTGGTTGATATAGGCCCTGGGGCAGGGGAGGCTGGAGGGTATGTTGTTGCTGCAGGTACACCAGAAGAAGTCATGCAGAATGAAAATAGTATAACAGGTCGTTATTTAAGTGGAAAAGAATCTATTTCAATTCCTGAAAAAAGACGTAAAGGTAATGGCAAAGTAATTGAAATAAAGGGAGCTTCGGAAAATAATTTACGAGATATAGATGTTAAAATTCCCCTTGGAACTTTTACTTGTGTAACGGGAGTATCAGGAAGTGGTAAAAGTAGTTTAGTGATGCAAATTTTAGCCAATGCTTGTATGAATTATATTTATAAATCGAAAGTTAAACCTGGAAAATATAAAAAGATTTTAGGTCTTAATAATTTAGATAAAGTAGTAATTATTACCCAAAATCCAATTGGAAGAACTCCAAGAAGTAATCCCGCAACATATACTGGTGTATTTGATGATATTCGTGATTTATTCACGAATACAAAAGAAGCTAAAATGCTTGGATATGGAAAAAATCGTTTTTCTTTTAATGCTAAAGGTGGAAGATGTGAAGCTTGCAGGGGAGAAGGTGTTAAAAAAATTGAAATGCATTTTTTACCTGATGTATATATTCCTTGTGAAGTATGTCATGGGACACGTTACAATAGTGAAACTCTTTCTATAAAATATAAAGAAAAAAACATTGCTGAAGTGCTTGATATGCGAGTAAGTGAAGCTTTAAAATTTTTTGAAAATTTTCCTAAAATTAAAAATAAATTGCAAGTTATGGAAGATGTAGGTCTTGGTTATGTTAAATTAGGACAAAGTGCTACAACTTTATCAGGTGGAGAAGCTGGAAGAGTTAAGTTATCAAAAGAATTACAAAAGAAAGCAACTGGTAAAACTTTATTTATTTTAGATGAGCCAACAACAGGGCTTCATATGGCAGATATTAAAAGATTATTAGCTATATTAAATAGAATAGTTGAGAATGGTGATACTGTTTTAGTAATTGAACATAATCTTGATGTTATTAAATCAGCTGATTATATAATTGATTTAGGACCAGATGG
>CAYTGK010000010.1:0-17869 GCA_964437305.1 uncultured Muribaculaceae bacterium | reverse complement strand
TTTTTTGTTGATTTACATATATTTTACAATTAATATAAATATTTTTTGCTTTATTTACATAAATGTGATATACTTTCTATATATAGAGGATATGATGCTAATGAAGAAAAGAAATATATTAATTATTTGTTTATTAATAATAATGATTATACCTTTTAAAGCTGAAGCTAAAACTTTGCGAGATTTTCGAAATGAACTTGCTGCTTTAGAGAAAAAGAAAGCTGATCAAGAGGCAGGTAAGACATTAAAAAGGCAGGAAATAAGTGATGTTAATCATAAAATAGAAGAAACAACTAATACAATAAAAACGCATGAAGAAACAATTACTAAATTAACAAAAGAAATAGATACTCTTAATGAACAAGCAAAAGCAAGAGAATTGGAAATTAAAGAAGTTTTGCATTTTTTACAAATAGCTAATGGTGAAAGTGCTTATCTTGAGTATATTTTTGGTGCTAAAGATATAACAGATTTTATCTATCGAAGTGCTGTTAGTGGACAATTAGTAGAATATAATGATGAATTAATTGATGAATACAATACAACTATCAAAAAGAATGAGCAAAAACAAAAAGATTTAAAAGTAGAATTAACGAATCTTGATAAAAAACAGAAAGAATTAGAAGTAAGTTTATCATCGCTTGGTAAAGAATTAAATTCAATGTTAGATGTTTCTTTATCAATTGATGAAGAAATTGCAGCTGCTAAAAAGAATATAGATATGTATGAGAAATTAGGATGTAAAGAAGATCAAGATGTCTATAGTTGTACTAGTAAAGTTCCTTATTCTGGTAATTTTGTAAGGCCATTAATAAGTGGGCGAATTACAAGTAATTATGGTTGGCGTTGTTATACTAGAAATAATGGACAATATTATTGTGGAATGCATAATGGTGTTGATCTTGCTGGAGGAGATACGAGAATTTATGCTGCTGCTCCTGGTACTGTTGGTGCTATTTTATGGCAACAGAGCTGTGGCGGGAATATGATATTTATTCATCATAACGTTGGGGGAAATTATTATACGAGTGCTTATTTTCATACGAAGAATATTCGTGTTCAAGTAGGGGACTATGTTGATCAAAATACGATTATAGCAACTATGGGTGGTGATCCTTCAACTTGGGGGTATGATAAATGTACAACAGGACAACATTTACATTTTGCTGTTGCAACAGGCCTTTACATGAAAGACTATATGAGTTTTTCAACTTATGAATCACGTAATATTAATCCAACTTCGGTTGTTAACTTTCCAGGTTATGGTGTTTGGTTTTCAAATCGAATACAAAAGTATAAATAAAAAGTGTCGATTTTTCGACATTTTTTTACATTTATAGGATTTATAATTAATTCGTGATTAATATGAAAGTAAAAATTTTTGATGAAGAACATGAAAGTGATTTAGAAAAAAGTTTAAATGAATTTTTAGAAAAAGATATTGATGTTATTGATATTAAATTCCAAACTTCGATTGCTGTTTTTGGTGAAGAACAAATTTATTGCTTTACAGCTATGGTTATCTACGTTTAAAGCATATACATATTATCATTATCATCAAATCCAGAATTATTCTTTAAAAAAGTAGGATTTCCACTTTCTAACCGATTAACCTTATTTTCTAAAATTCGAATTTGTCTTTCAAGTCTATTAAGACGATTATTAAGTCTATCAAACATCATTTCATTATAGTTATTTCCAAAATTCCCAGGATTAGGATTTTGACCTGGATAATTTCCGTAAAAAGGCATTTGATTATTCATAATTTTCCTCCTATATTTTATTATATGTACTTTTTTAGTTTTGGTTTTTAATGTATAATATATTTGTGGTGTATTATGCGACAAAGAAATGTAAAAAATAAAAATGAAATAATTAAAACGTCATCTTATTTTGTAGATACTCCTTATATTTATAAAGGAAAATGGCAAGAAGTATTTAAGAATAATAATCCAATTAAGATTGAAATTGGGATGGGAAAAGGTAAATTTATTATTCAAAATGCTTTAAAATATCCAAATATTAATTTTATTGGAATTGAAAAGTCTGATAGTATCTTAGCCCTTGCTTTAAAGAAAGTTCCTGATAATGTCAAAAACTTAAAAATGATTAGATTAGATGCAGTTAATATTGAAGAAGTTTTTGACTCAGAGATTAGTACTATTTACTTGAATTTTTCTGATCCTTGGCCTAAAAAACGTCATGAAAAAAGAAGACTTACGAGTCTTAATTTTTTAGAAAAATATGATTCTATTTTTAAAAATGATAATCATATTATTATGAAAACCGATAATAAAGACTTATTTAGTTATAGTATTAAATCTTTGAATAATTATGGTTACTTTATTCAAGATATAACTTTTGATTTAGAAAATTTACATGATGTTGATAATATTAAAAGTGAATATGAAGAAAAATTTACAAAACTTAACAATCCAATTTATAAAATTGAAGTTACAAAGAAAAAAATAAAAAAAAGGGTATATATTTCGAAAAATACATGATATAATGGTTAAAGAGTAGGTGAAATTATGAAAAAATATTTTAGTCTTGCTCTCATACTTCTTTTAATAACTGGTTGTAGTATTACGAAAGTCGAAGAAGAAAGTTTTGATAGTATTATAAATACTGTTTTATATAAAGATACCAATTTGGCAAATATATCTTTTGATGGTTATAAATTTTATTTACCAAGAGGTGCTGTTGTTTCTGAAAAGAAACAGTCTAATTTAGAGATTAAAGATAAAAAAAATTATTATTACTTATATATTGATACGATTTCATACTTCTATAAAACGAAAGAGCCACATAAAATTGATTCAAGTATTTATTATTCAAGAGATTTAAATTCTGCTAATGGTTTTGGCTATATTGATATTTCCAAAGTTAATAATAAATATTTTTTAGAAGTAATGTATAATTATGCTAAAATAGAAGCCTATGTTGATGAAGATAATTTATATGATGCTTTTTTAAATATTTGTTATATCTTATCAACTATTGATTATAATGAGAGTGTTATTAATTATCGATTAAGTAATAAAGAATTAGAGACAACTACTGAAGAATTTGATATCTTTAAGTCAAAGAAAGATGAAGATAATTTCTTGCAATATATTGAAGAATTTGATAAATATGAAGATAAAAAAAATACTGGTCAAGACCAAGATAGCCTTGAAACAAATGAGACAGAAGAGTTAGAAAGGTGATAGATATGAAATTTATAGATAAACTTAAAAATATCTTTTTTGAAGAAGAAGAAGATATAGAAATTGAGGATACAAGACCTTTACAAAAGGTGAAAGAAAAAGAAAATAAAAAAGAACATGAAAAAGAAAAAGAAATTATAGCTAAAAAAGTAGAAATTCCAAAACGAAAACAAAAAGTTGAAGATAATATAAATGAAAATATTGAAGAAATAAAATTTGATATTCCTAAAGAAGAAGATAATGAAGATAATATCGATTATGTTGAAATATCTAAAGATACTCCTAAAAAAGAATCTAAGATAACTGAGATAATCTTTAATGATGATGATTTTATCTTAGATGCTAAAAAAGAGGAAAAGGTTGAAATTCCTAGTTATAAATCTAGAGAAAATAGGGAAAAATATCCAGTAGGTGAGGTTAAAGAAACACCAAGTTATGATTATGCTAAAAAAGAAGAACCAAAGAAAACAGGGTTTACACCTTCACCTATTATTTCACCAATTTATGGTATTTTAGATAAAAATTATAAAAAGGAGGAAGTTAAAGAAAAAAAAGAAATTAGGATTACTAGTAGAGTTGGTCGAGTTGATTTTGATTCTGTTCGAAATAAAGCTTTTGGTGATTTAGAAAATGAGATATTTTCAGGAAATCCTGTAAGTGATATGGAAGATGAAAAAGAAGAATTACCAAAAGAAGATATAAAGAAATTTCGAAATAAAATCGAAGATGAGGGGAAACCCGTTATTGATAAAGTAACATTAGGGGAAGCTGATGAATATTATACTGATTTGGGATTAGCTTATAATACTGATTATAAAGATGTATCTAAAGAAATAAATGATGGAAAAATAAAAAAAGATAATACTAAAAAAGGTGATAAATTAGAAGATAATTTATTTGATTTAATTGAAACAATGTATGATAAGGAGGATTAAAATGGATTTTTTATTAATTTTGTTAGCAATTTTTGGTATAATTTTGATTATTACTTTAATAATATTATGTGTAAGATTAAATTTTACAATTACGAGAGTTAATTTGTTACTTGATGATATTAATGAAAAAATGAAAACAGTCGATAAAGTATTTCAATTAGTTTCTAAAATTACAAATTCAATTAATTTGGTAAATGATAAAGTAGCTGGAATGCTAACAAGTATAGTTACGAGTGTAATTGCAAAATTTAAGAGGAAAAAAGAAGATGAGGAGGAATTTTAATGGAAAAGAAAAAAATAGTAGGTAATTTAGCTTTAGGGGTTGCAATCGGAGCTAGTTTAGGAATATTATTTGCACCTAAAAAAGGTAGTGAAACTAGGCATGAACTTAAAGATAAGATGTTGAATTTAATAAATAAAGCTAAAGAATTAAGTATCTCTGATGTTTCAAATATGGTTCAAGATAAAATCAATGAAATTCGGAAAGATTTAAATGATTTAGATAAAGAAAAGATTTTAAAGAGTGCTAAAAAGAAAGCTAAAGCTATTAAAGAGAAATGTGAAGATTTAATTAATCTAGCAATTGAAAAAGGGACTCCTATTTTAAAAGAAGCAGCTGAAGAAGTAAGAGATAAGACAATTGAAGTTATGCAAGATATGATAGCAAAATTAGAAAATGTTGGAGAGCCTAAAAGCGAAAAAAGTATTGGTTAATTCCAATATTTTTTCTTTACATATAGTGTCTAGTATCTTTTCTTTTTATGATTATTAGTTTATAATTATTATAGTAAAGTAAGGATATGGATATTATGAATGATGAGTTAAGTAGTTTAATTAGTTTAACTCAAGAGATATTTGATATAATCAAAAATGATTATGGCAAATATTTAAAGAAAGAAAAACAAGAGTTATTGGATAATAATAATCTTTTTAAGATAATAGATGATACTATTTATTATCAAAAAGATGGTTTTTCTTATCCTTTAAAAAAAGATAATTTAGGAATTGAAATTATAATATTTATGTGTTTAGCTAGTTTATGTGGTAATTTAACTCCTCTTAAAATAGCTTTAATTGACTATGAAGTAAATCAAATTATTGAGAATAATACTTTAGAAAGAACTTTAGAAGTTAATAACTTTGAACTTGTTGATATTTTAAAGTCAAGAATTTTAGATGAGTTACCATATAATATAATTTTTTTTGATACAGATATTGAAATATTTGATTATTTAGCTAATGAAAAAGATGTTAAAGTTGCTAAACTCTATTATGAAATAAATTCTAGTTTAGGTAATTTCACTAATCCTTTAGATTATTATTTAACTTATAAGAATTTTAATTATGAAGAAGCTTATGATAAAGTTTATAATTTTATAAATAAAAAGATAATTTAGAAATAAAAGAAAGTTAATTTTCATAGTATTAAATGGTGATACAATGAAAATTAAATTAAAAGAAAATGTTAAGATATTTATTTTAGCTTTAATTATTCCTTTAGCAATTGGTTTTTTAACATTCTTATTAACAAAGAATGGTATAAGTTATTATAGTAATAATATAGCTAAACCATCCTTTGCTCCACCTAGTTATTTATTTGGGATAGTTTGGACCATTCTTTATATTTTAATGGGAATTTCAAGTTACTTAATTTATAATGAAATGTCATCTAAGAAAAATGTTTGTTTACTTATTTATGGACTTAATTTAATTCTTAATTTCCTATGGCCAATTATTTTCTTTAATTTAGAAGCAAGACTTTTTGCCTTTATCTTTATAATATTTTTAGATATTGTAGTCCTTTACATGATAATATGTTTCTATGGTGTTTCAAAAAAAGCTGCTTATTTACAAATACCATATTTTCTTTGGTTAATATTTGCTAGTATTTTAAATTTTAGTGTTTATATTTTAAATAGATGAGTTATAATATTCATAAGGGTGGTATGAATGAATATTATTTTTCATATTGATGTTAATAATGCCTTTTTATCATGGAGTGCTGTTTATCTTTTAAAAAATGGTTATCAGGAAGATATTAGGTTAATTCCAAGTGTTATTGCAGGAGATGAAGCCAAACGACATGGAATTGTTCTTGCAAAGAGTGAAGTTGCTAAAAAGTATGGAATTAAAACTGCTGAAACATTGCATACAGCTAGAAGTAAATGTAAAAATCTTCAAGTTTTTCCACCTAATTTTAAGTTTTATAAAGAAATGTCTAATCAACTTTATGAGTATTTTTTAACGTTTACACCCGATGTTGAAAGATTTTCAATTGATGAATGCTTTTTAGATTTATCAAATACTAGTTTATTATATGATGACGTTTTAGAATTAGCTTATAATATGAAAAATACAATTAAAGAAAAATTTGGTTTTACTGTTAATATTGGAATTGGTAATAATAAATTATGTGCTAAAATGGCTGGAGACTTTTCAAAACCTGATAAAGTTCATACTTTGTTTAATAATGAAATTAAAGATAAACTTTGGCCATTACCAATTGAAGATTTACTTTTTATAGGGAAAAGTAGTAGTAAAGATTTAAGAAGTTTAGGAATTAATACGATAGGTGATTTAGCCAATTTTAATCCTGAGATTTTAAAGAAGCATTTTAAAAATAGAAGCACTTTTATGATTGAATATGCTAATGGAATAGATGATTCTAAAGTAATAAGTAAATCAGGTAAGAATAAATGTATTAGTTTTTCAGAAACTTTAGAGTTTGATACAAATGATTCGGAGCTTTTAAAAAGAAAACTTATGGTGATGTGTGAAAAAATTGGAATTAAATTAAGACGTGATAAACTATTTGCAAGAACAATAGCTATTACTATTAAAACTAATTATTTTAAAGATTATTCTCATCAAAAGAAATTAATTAATGAAACCAATAATACAATGGAATTATATAAAAATGTTTTAGATATTTATGATATTACGGTTGGTTCAAATTTAGTTAGAAATATAGGAGTAAGAGTTTCAGATTTAGTGAGTTCCAAAAACAGTCAAATATCGTTATTTGATAATTCAGAGTCCAAAGACGATACAATTCAAGAGATAGTTGATGATATTAATGAAAAGTATAATGATTTAAAAATTATGCCAGCTGTATTTTATAAAAAAGATGATAATGATTAAATTAGAAGTTATTATAGAGATGAAAAAATAGTAAAAAATTAAAACAAGAGATAAACTGATTCTTTTTGTCAAGTATATGTCAAATAGATTTATTTTTTGGTATAGTTGTTTTATGATATTCTTAGGAGGTTTTTATGTATGCATTAATATTAAGAAGATTAAAAATAAATGGTGAAAATTACTATCAAATGATTGATAAGGTAGAAGCTAAAGAAATAAGTGAAGGGTTTATAAGAGTAATAAAAGGGTATCATAATTTCGAAGGGCAGGATATTGTATCAATTGATAATAAAGATAATGAAATTGTTTATCTAGAAATAGATGATTTTTTAAATGAAAAGGTAGATGGTAATGGAACGGCGTTTTTTAAACATGATATAGATGGAGATTTAGAGCCTATCGAAGATGTTGTTGAAAGAAATAATGTTATTTTAGCTTTTTATGATAAATATAAAGATTTTAAAATTATACCTGATTATGATATAGCCAAGTTTATTGATAATATAGAAACTAATATGAAAAAATCAGTTCTTGGTCAAGATGATGCAATAAAAAAAATAAGTAATAAACTTTATCATAATCAAATGTATTTTAAATCAGATTTAGATATTAGTATTATGCAAAAAAATAAAAGCAATATTTTAATCATGGGTCCTTTAGGAACAGGAAAAACTAGTCTTAAAAATGCTTTATTGGAAAGTAGTTCTACTATTCCTATTATTGAAGGAGAATTAAGTGATAATTATTTAAATGATGCTGTTGAAATAATTAATAGTTTAATAAATGCAGCTAATGGTAATTTATATTTAGCTCAAAGAGGGATAGTTGTTATTGATAATATTAATTCTTTTAGTTCTAAGTTTTCAAGTGATGAAGATGGAATGGAAGATGAAAATTTATATTTAAAATCTTTAGAAAAATTAATTAAATCAACAAAAATGTATTTTCCAACTAAGAATGATGAAATATTAACCTTTGATTTTTCTTTAGTAACGTTTGTTTGTTTTGTTGATACTTATTATAAAGAGGAAGAAATAGATACAGAAAGTGCATATTATGAAAAGATGGATTCTTGTGATTATGAAGATTTAGGTTTGACAGATAATTTTTTAATAACTTGTTTTGATAATGAAATTATTTATATGAATGAAATGACTCCAAGCCTTGCTTTGAAAATATTAAAAGATAAAAGGTTATCACCTTTATATCAATATAAAAAGACGTTAGAAGATAGTGGAAAAACAATGCGAGTTAGTAAAAAATTTGTAGATATTTTAATTGAAAAAGGATTAGAAACTGATGAGGGATTTGAAGGAATTAAAAGATTTTTTAAGTATACGGTTCAAGCTAAAGATAGAAATTTAAAGAATATTATGTTTAAAGATACTGATATTGAAAATTTAAGAATTGGCTCAGCTAGTTTTGATATGAATGAAGAATTTAATTTTAAGCCTTCCAAAGATAAAGCCTTAGATGTTGATGTTAAAAAGCGCACGATTAATGGATTACGTGTTAAAGATGCTGTTGATTTAATTACAAAAGAAATTAAAGGACAAGATGAACAAATATTTAAAATTGTTAATGCTTTTTATAATCATACTTTAAATCAGTATAAAGGTTTTAATGATGATGAATTTAGGAAGTTAAAACAAAATGTTTTTCTAATTGCTTCAACGGGAGTTGGAAAAACTGGTATTTTTGAAGCTTTAGCTAAAATTTTTAATTTGCCATTTAAGAGAGATTCAATTAATAGTTATACAGCAAGTGGTTATGTAGGTAAGAGTGTTGATGATTTAATTACTGGGCTTATCTCATCTGCTAATGGTGATATTGATAAAGCTCAATTTGGTATCTTGGGATTAGATGAATTTGATAAATTGGCAAGAGATAAAGATGGAATTGGCTTTGGTAGAAAAGTTCAAGAAGAACTATTAACCTTAATTGAAGGTGATGTGAGAGATATTCAGACGGATATGTCCTATAATTCGTTTAAGTTTAATACTGAATATTTATTTATAGTTTTAATGGGAGCTTGTCAAGATATAGATAAAGTTGTTGATAATAGAATTAAAAAGTCAAGGAAGATGGGGTTTACAGGAAATCTCGATGATAATACTATATCAAGAGATGTTACGAGAGAAGATTTACTTGCATATGGTTTCGAAGATCAAATATTGGCAAGAATACCAAATATTATAAGATTAAATGATTTATCTAAGGAAGTTTTATTAGAAATTATTAAAAGTGAAATGGGTTATGTTAATTTAATTAGAAAGTCTTATTTAAAATCAGGTATTAAAATAAATATGACGGATGCTTTTATGGATAATTTAGCAAGTTGTGCTTTTGATTTAAAAATAGGAGCTAGGGGAATTAGACAATTATTTGAAAAGATTATTGCTGAAATTGATAAAAATATCCAAAATGGTGATGTTGCAATTGTTAATATTGGTGATAATGCTTTACAGGATTTTAATGATATAACTTATATTGAAAGAAAGGTTAAAATCAAAATTAAGTCAAATTTAAAAAAATAATAAATATTATATGTAAAATTTTTGTATAAAAATTTAGAAAAAAATACGAAAAAAGTAGAAAAGTGAAATTTACTTCTTTTCTTTTTTTGATTTTTAGGTTATACTAATAGAGAAAGCTATAAATGGAAATTAATTTAACTAAAAAACATAAAGTTATTAGAGAAAAAGATAAATTTTCTATTTTTGAGGGAAAATTGCATTTTGGCTTTATAAACTTGACAAAGTAAAAATTTATGATATTATAAGGTAACCTATGTGAAAGGGATGTATATTAAATGGAAGAAATTAATTTAAAAGAATTAGGGCGTTATTTTGTATCAAAGATTTATATTCTGTTTATTATTATAGCAGTTATTTTATTGGTTGGAAATATTCATTTAATATTTTTTAAGACACCACTTTATAAAAGTGATACGACATTACTATTAATAGCAAATGAAGAAGATGCAAATTCTTCTAATACTGTTGCTTTAATTAATAATTTAGTACCGACTTATACGGAGTTGATGAAAAGTCGAAAAGTTTTATCAACGGTTATTGAAACCTTACAATTAGATGAAAGTGTAGGAGATTTATCTTCTCAAGTTAATGTATCTTCTATAACAGGAACTCAAATAATTAAGATTGAAGTTAGTAATAAAGATGGTAGAAATGCTATGAGAATAGCCAATGAATTAGCTAAGATATTCATGAAAGAAATAAAGGAAAAATATGGATTTGAAAATATTACAGTAATTGATGAAGCTAAAGAAGCTAGTTTACCTTACAATATAAATATTCCAAAACAAAATATTATTTATCTTTTGATAAGTTTAGTGTTAGGAATAGGTATTATTTTTGTATTATTTTATTTTGATACATCAATTAAAGATGCTAAAATGGTCGAGGATAAGTTTAATTTAACAGTACTTGGTAGTGTTCCTAAGGTAGGTGATAAAAATGACTAAAAGGGATGAAGCAAATGTTAGTCTTTTAATTAATGAAAATCCAAAATCATCTTTTAGTGAAGCCATTAAAAGTATTAGAACTAATTTGCAATTTTCATCAATTGATAAAGATGCTAAAATAATTTTAGTAACATCTCCCAATCCAGGGGATGGGAAAAGCTTAATTGCTTCTAATTTAGCAGGAGCTTATGCTCAAGAAAATAAAAAAGTGTTAATAATTGATTGTGATCTTCGGAGAGGAAGACAAGCAGAGATATTTGATATCAAGAAGAATCAAACAACTGGTTATACTAATTTAATTTTAAATTATACAAATGTATCTTTAGGTATTGTTCAAACTGAAAAGATTGAATTAAAAGATTATATATGTAAAACGGGAATTAAGAATGTCCATTTGATTCCTAATGGACCTATTCCTCCTAACCCTATTGAGTTACTTGGGGCGACTAAAAATAAAGAATTATTAGATGCATTAAAGAAAATTTATGATATTATTATTTTAGATTGTCCACCTGTACTTGGTTTAAGTGATACTTTAGTTATGACCCGTTATAGTGATCTTAATATTGTAGTTATTTCAAGTGATAAAACGAAGCAAGAAGCTTTAGCTGATACAAAAAGAGCTTTTGAAAAAGCTAATGCGAAGATCACAGGAGTAGTTTTGAATAAAGTTAAAATTCCTAATAATTCTTATTATGGATATTATGGAGAATAATTATGAAAGATCTTCATTCACATATTTTAATGGGAATTGATGATGGTAGTAAATCTATTGAAGAAAGCATTGCAATTTTAAAAAAAGCTAAAAAGGCAGGAGTTACCGATATTATGTTAACTCCACATTATATAAAAAATTCAAAATATAATTATAACAATAAAGAAAAGGGAAAATTATTAGAGAAATTAAAGAGGCGAATGAAAGAAGAAGACTTAAATATAAATTTATATTTAGGTAATGAGATATATATTGATGAAGATATAATTAAATTAATAAAAGAAGATGAAATACATTCTCTTAATAATACAAAATATCTTTTAGTAGAACTTCCAATGATGTCAGAATTGAATGATGCAAATGAAATTTTCTTTGAATTAATACGAAAAGGCTATCGGATAATTTTAGCACATCCAGAAAGATATACTTATATTCAAGAAGATATAAGTAAATTAGATGAATTTATAAAAATGGGTGTTTTAATGCAAGGTAATTATTTAAGTTTATATGGCAAATATGGCGATAAAGCTGAGAAAACATTAAAACAACTATTAAAAGAAAAGAAAGTTCAATTTCTTGCCAGTGATATTCATCATGATAAAAATGAATATCATTTAGAGGAATTAGAAAAATATCTCTATAAAATAGTCAAAGATAAAGAAATGATTAAAGATTTATTAGAAAGAAATTTTGATAAAGTAATAAATGATATAGAAATTTAAGAAATATAAAGATATTCAAGGTAGGGGAAAAACTATTTAACAGTATTTGAAAAAATAGATTATGTATCGAATATGATGGTATTATGATTAGTATAATCATTATGAGTCATTTAATCAGATCCTTTCAATGTTTTAAGAAAATTACATTGTATCATAGTTTCTGATATGACTCTTTTATTAAGGTTCTTTGTCAAGTAGTGTTGGTGAGGCAAAAACTAATGATAAATGAACTGGAGAGAGAGAACTAAATTATAGTTCTCTTTACTATTTTGATTTATCTATATCCTCCATGTGTTCCAAAGGAAATCAAATAAACTATAGATGGGCTAAAATTATAAGTAAAGATATATATTATATTTTTGATGAAGAAATAAATAAGTTTTATTTTTATGAATTTTTAATGTAAATAAAAATATTTTTTAGTGAAACAAATTACAATCTATATTGGAAAGTATGATGTAATTTTGAATTGTTAATAAAATATTCAAAGTAAAAAATATATTAAAATATTTTATGAATAAAAAGAAAGTCATAGAATATCTTGTAAAAAACCAAAATGACAAAATATTTATGTAAAATTCCAAAAAAATTTGATAGCAATACAATTTAAATAAATATATAATAGCTATTTGAGGTGAATAAAATGAAATTAGGAAAAAATATTGCAATCTTTCGAAAAGGACAAAATTTATCACAAGAGGAATTAGGCGAACTTATGGATGTTTCAAGACAAACGATTTCCAACTGGGAGTTAGGAGAAACTACTCCAACTTCTGAACAAGTTATTATGCTATCAAAAATATTTAAAATAACAACGGATGAATTACTTGGTTTAGATTCAAAGGATATTATAGTTGAGAGAATGAGTGGTACTGAAAAGTTAGTTAAGAAGAATATAAAGTTTACCAAAATTTTATTTATAACAATCTATGCTTTAATTTTATCATTATTATTAGGTATTGGAATTTATTGTTTCACTTTAAGAGACTTCACTAATGATTATCAAGAGGGAGTTTTATGTAAAATAAATGATATGGAGTATCATATTTCGATTTCTCCAGGTATTGTTAAGGAATATTCTAGTGAAACTAAAAAATTTGTTCCTTATGAAAGTGTAGACCATCTTTGGAAAATGTATGTTGAAAGTACAAATAAAGAAACTAATGAAATTTCCTATCAATTAGAGTTTAGTGCTGGCTATTCTTATAAGGATGCTTTTGATTCACTTAATTTAGTGAAAAAAAATATTATTAAACGTGGTGGTACTTGTAGATAAAATTCCAATTTATATGAATTAATAACAAAATAACTAGATGATTTTTTATAAAAAATATAATGCTAAAAATTTATAAATCTACTACTATATCAAGTTCAGGTATTAAAACAAGAATTAATAAAATTATCTTTTTTATAATATAATAGATGTTCAATTTTGAAAACAATAAAAGTACTGTCAATTAAAACAAACATATCTTAAGTATTTATAATGTAATTTGTTATCAAATTTATATTCAGTTTAAACTAATTATACAGAATAAAATCATGAAAGTAATAAATTCATAAGAAGAATAACACTTATTAAAATAAATTTATTATCTTTTTTCATTAATCATCAATAAAGTTTATGCTTTTAAAAGAAAAAAACATCAATTAAGATGGTTTATTAATATCTATTATTTTGATAATTTGTCTATTGTTTTTGTATTTTGATATTCATCAATGAATTGATTAGCAAGATTATATAAATCTTCATATGTTAAAGGTTCTTCTATTGGATAAGAAAATTCATCTTCTTTATAAATTCGATATTTTATAACTTTATTTAAAAAATCATTTACATAAGGGAATCTTTTAGTATTAATATAACCAAAAGTATTTTGTTGTTCTGAACTTATAGTATTAATTGGCTTTTTATGAAAAATAATTTCAGAATTATCCCAATCTTTAAATAAACCAAGACCTGTATAAGTTTCACCATTAAATAATTCTTCAATATTTACTTTTTTAGCAGATAATTCATAAGGATATTTAATATTCAATTCTTCTTTACTATGATTAGTTTCTTCAATAGGAGTTAAATAGATAAAATTATAATTGATAGGATCAGTTATTATTTGACTTTTATCATCATGGAAAGAAAGATTATATTTAAAAATATCATACTCTTGATTTTCTATAACACTTATTAAATAAGAAATAATTTGAAAAATTGTTTGACGATCAAAAATTTTCGCTTTTTCTAAATTTTCCCTAATATCACTTAAATAATTAGTTTTATTTTTTAAAATCTGTCTCTTTTGAGCAATAATTGCAAGTAATAATTTAATTTTTTCTTTATCATTAACAATTTGAAAAGAATTAATATAATCTGTTCTTAAATCAACTTTTTTGGTATTTAAATTCAAAAATTCTTTTTTAATATTTCTTTCATAATCATCATTTGTTTTTTCGTTCATATTAAAGTACCTCCATAAACTTTTACTTATTATACTCTTTCTTAGATTAATTTGCAAGAGGCTTTTGTTTAGTGATTATTACTGTATTGTAAAATATTCATTAAATGATATAATATTTAGTGAAACAAATAGTATTTGTAGAAAGAGAGGAAACTCTGAAAGTTTTAATGTAGCAATTGAATTTACTATTGAATAATAAATTTGTTTTAATATGAAAAATTACAATTTGTGTAACTAGAGAAATAGAAAGGAGCAAAAATGAAAAGTATAATTATTTATTTTAGTAGAGCTGATGAAAATTATATAGTTGGTTATATTGAGAAAGGGAATACAGAAGTTATTGCTGAGTATATTAAAGAAATTACCAATGCAGATATATTTAAAGTAGAGCCTTTAATATCATATAGTAAAGAATATAATATTTGTATTGAGGAAGCCAAGATAAGAACTAAAACACATAATGCTCCAATAAAAGAAAAAGTACCTGATATTTCTGATTATGAAATAATTTATATAGGAGTTCCTGTTTATTGGGGAGGAATGCCTGAAGAAATGTTTACAGCATTAAAAGAAAAAGACTTTAATGGAAAAATTATCAAACCATTTGTAACTCATGAGGGGAGTGGACTTTCTACAATACCAAGCCAATTAAAAAATATATGCAAAGGAGCCAAAATTGAAAATGGATTAGCAATTCAAGGTTCAAAAGTAAGCAACTCAAAAAGTATAGTAGAAAAGTGGCTTAATAATTAAAAATAGGAGAAGATGTAATTATGCAGAATGTAGATATAGAAAAGGCTATACCTTGGAATCCTTGGCATGGTTGCAAAAAAGTAAGTCCAGGTTGTAAAAATTGCTTTGTATACAAGATGGATCAAAGATATGGTAGAGATACAAGCATTATAACGAAAGGTAAAACGACTTATGAGCTTAAAGATAAAGATTGTCCACCTAATTCATTGGTTAAATTATGCTTTTCTTCGGATTTCTTTATTGAAGAAGCAGATGAGTGGCGAGATGGTTGTTGGGATACAATTAGAAGAAGAAAAGATTGCATATTTGTTTTAACAACCAAAAGACCTGAAAGAATCAAAGAATGTGTTCCAAAAGATTGGGGCGATGGTTGGGAGCATGTTCATATAAGTATTTCTATTGAAAATCAAGAAATGGCTGATAAACGACTAAAATATTTTTTAGAAGCCCCAGTAAAACACAGAGAAGTCTTTTGTTCACCTTTAATTGGACCTATAACATTAGGAAAATATTTAGATACAGGATTAATCAAATGCGTTAATGTTGGTGGTGAAATGGCACCAAATAATGATGTTAGACCAATATATTATGAATGGGTTAAAAATTTATATTTAGAAGCAAAAGCGCGAAATATTGAATTTTATTTTCATCAAAGTGGTTCAAAGTTTATAAAAGATGGGAAAAATATTGGCAAATGGAATTTAAAAGAACAAATAAAACTTGCCGAAGAAATACAACACGAACTTGAGAAACTATACTAATAAATTCTAAAAAGCATAAAATTATATTAAAATTTATTTAGAGGGAGGTATAATGAAAAGCAAACAAATTGTTATTTGTAAAAAATATATAGTATAATATTACTTCGACATAAAGGGGGAATATTATATTATGAAAGAAAATGTCATTTTAAGTATTACAAAGGAGATGGAATCAACTTTAAATACATATCAATTAGATAAATTAAAGCAAACTTTAATATTTAAGTTTAATGATTTAGAAATATGTATTAAAGATGATGAAGCAAGGAAAAAAGAAGAAAAGGAAAAGAATAGTGAATACATAACAATGTTTATATCATCGAAGCAAGTAGAAGGTTGTTCTAAAAGAACATTAAAATATTATCAAGAAATTATAGAAAGATTAGTTAATCAAGAAAATAAAAGTATTGATTTAATTAGTACAGATGATATTAGACAATATTTGTATAAGTATAAGGAAGATACACAATGTTCTAGTATAACAATAGATAATATCAGGAGAGTATTTTCAAGTTTCTTCTCTTGGTTGGAAGATGAAGATTATATATTAAAGAGTCCTGTGAGAAGAATACATAAAGTTAAAAGCCCAACAGTAGTTAAAGAAACTTTTACAGATGAGAATATAGAAAAAATGAGAGATGAATGTAGAAATGTAAGAAATTTAGCACTAATTGAAATGTTAATATCAACAGGAGTTAGAGTAGGAGAAATTGTTAATCTAAATATTGATGATATAAACTTTGAAGAAAGATCGTGTATTGTATTAGGTAAAGGTAATAAACAAAGAGAGGTATATTTTGATGCAAGAACAAAGATACATTTATTACAATATTTGAAAAATAGAAAAGATGATAACAATGCACTATTTGTTTCAATGAAAAAACCTAATCAAAGATTATCTATTTCTGGAATTGAATTGATAGTTAGAAAGTTAGGCAAGGAAGCCAAAGTTAATGAAGTTTATCCGCATAAATTTAGAAGAACGCTTGCAACAATGGCAATAGATAAAGGTATGCCTGTTGAACAAGTACAAAAATTATTAGGACACGTAAAAATAGAAACAACAATGCACTATGCAATGGTAAATCAGAGTAATGTGAAAATATCACATAGAAAGTATATAGGATAGTAGGTGATAGAAATGTTAAAATTCAATACTGTATTAGCGAAAGATTATTGTGATTCCGTCAGAGATGGGACACATGATTCTCCCAAAAAAACAGATAATGGATATAAACTTATAACTTCTAAACATATAAAAGAGTATAATTTAGATTTTGATAAGGCATATTTTATTTCAAAAGATGATTATAACAAGATAAATGAAAGAAGTAAAGTAGACATAAATGATATTTTATTTAGTATGATAGGAACGGTTGGTTTAATTCATAGAGTTGTAGAAGAACCTAATTATGCTATCAAAAATATTGGATTGTTTAAAATAAAAGATGAAATGAAAAGTAAATGGCTTTATTATTATCTAAAAACTCCACAAGTAAAAGCATATATAGAATCACTTTTAAATGGAAGTACTCAGCAGTATATAACTTTGAAAAATTTAAGAGAATTTCCAATTCAATATCCTAATGATTATACTTATATGAAAAAAATAATAAAAATACTAGATATTATTGATAATAAAATTCAATTAAATAATCATATAAATGATAATTTGTGTTATGTAACATAAGTT
>CAYTGK010000009.1:0-18532 GCA_964437305.1 uncultured Muribaculaceae bacterium | reverse complement strand
GGCGTTCGTCCAGCTCTTTATCTAAAATCAAATGTTGAGATAACTGATGGCACAGGTGAAGAAACTAATCCTTATCATTTATCTATAAATTAAAAAAACTGCAAGAATTTAAGCAGTTTTTTTAAAACTAAATTTATTTAATATTTTACCAACAATTGCAATTATTTTATCAGAATTTTTAGTTGCATAACGTTTACCTAAAGCTTTTCCTCCAACAGTTAAACTTGAAATTAAGCTTGAAATAATTAAAGCTATAATTGTAATGTTAATTTTTAATAAATCACTTAAATAAATAGCAATCATAGCTCCCATAGACCCTGAGATAATACCACATATATCACCAATTACATCATTACAAAAACTAGCAATATTACTACTATTTTTAATTAATTTAATTCCTTCTTTACTTCCTTTAACCTTATTTGCAGCCATTGCATGAAAACTAGCTTCTTTTGCAGTTAAAACACTAGTCCCGATAATATCAAAAATAATTCCAATAAAAATAATTATAATTGTAATAATCAATAAAATATAAAAATTGCAGTAAGTAGAAATTATATTTGATACACCACTCATAATTAAAGAAATAAAAAAAGTGAGCAAGAAAGCTTTAATAATCCACGTGTCTTTTTTTTTCATTTTTGCTCCTTTAGTTACAACAAATGGTTTTGTAATGGTATGTTATAAATTAATTTTACGGCTTGAGGTCGAGTTGACTTTCTCTGATTTTTACCCCCAGTTACCCAGAATAGGCTATTTCTATTTAAAAAAATCAATCAAGTGTTACCAAACTTGATCACTCGATCACCACTTAGTCCGCACTTCAATCTTTATAACACAAACATTCTAGAGGTTTTCCCTGACAAATAAATTGTATTTTTATTCGCTTTTGCAGTATTTCTTTCAATTATAATAAAATTCCATTATAATATCCCGTTAACCACTCACGACATATGCGTTTTTAAATTTCGAAATGATAAAAGGATAACATTATATGCCATTATAACTTTTCCTCAAATCTAAAATTATATATACACCCTTCTTTGGGCAAGAAAAGCATTATATACAAAGTATCATTAAGCACAATTAATGGATTTTTAGCCCCATCTTCTAATACACTTATTTGACTAGAATAATGCACCACACAATAAACATTATACTATATTCTATGATTTTTGTCAAATTTATATCATCAAAATTATCATTTTTTAGTACTTGTAATTTATTAAATATTTTGTTATATTATTATTAAACTTTAATATTAGTTGAACTATGGAAATATTTTCTTAGTTAAAGTAAAGTAAATAAACCATGAAATAATAAATACTAGTGATTATTGTTATTGAAATTAAATCTAACTATTGATAAGTTATTTTGATAATATTATGGAAAAAGAAATAAAAAATATAGAGAGGAGAAGAAATATGGAAATAATTGTTCAAGGTAAAGGTTCAAAATATGTAGCACCAGACGAAGTGATAATGACATTAAATTTTATTACCAAAGGTTGTAGTTATGAAGAAGTATTAAACTTAGGGAGCAAAAATGTAAAATTATTTATTGATAAAATTCTTATTCCCAATGGTTTTTTAGATAAAGATATGAAGACTAGGAATTTTGTTATAAGAGAAGAAACAAAATTCAATAATATGACTAATAATTATGATTTTGATGGGTATTCATTTAATCAATATGCAATGTTAAAGTTTGATTATGATATAAAGAAAATGGCTAAAATTATGGAAGAAATTTCAAAATTAGAAAACCCTCCTAAATGTCAAATTAATTTTGGTATAAAAGATGAAAGAAGTTGTAAGAGTGATATTTTAACAATTGCTTATAAAGATGCTGAAACTCAAGCTAAAATTATTGCCAAAGCATCTGGTAAAACATTAAAACAATGTACTAAGATTGATTTTAAACCATTTACAACGGAGTATATTTCTCCATCAACTTTTGATTCAAATGCCTTGCATGAAACTAGGATATGTGCAACTTCAACAATAGTAGATACTTTTACACCAGAAGACGTAGAATTAACAGAAACACTATATTGTTTATGGATAGCTGAATGATAAGTTAAATATTATTTAATATAAATAAAATAATATTGATAGTTTTTTAATATCAAAGTGTTCAAAAAATCAAACTGAATAAATAAACGATGAAAAGTAATAAAAAAAGAATTAGTAGGCTACTTAATAACTTACTAGTTCTTTTATAATTTTCTGTTACTATTGTTTAACATCCAAAAACCAAGTATTAGATATATCAACATTATTACTTTCTGGAGCTGGATTAGGTTTATCAATTTTTATAATTGTTGGAATTTTAAAAGCAGTTCCAAAAGCATAACAATAACCAGGCTGTAAAACTTGAATTCTTTTAGAAATTTCCTCAGTCATATAAGGAATTAAACTTGTTATATATTCTAAATCTTTGGGATGGGCCATTTTAAATATTAAAAAATTGTTGCATTGAGAAAGAGAAGTTTCAGATAGTTCGCATGGTCTTTGAGAGATAATTCCAAGTAAAATTCCATATTTTCGTCCTTCTTTACTAATACGTTCAAAAATATTATAGCCAAGTAAATCAACTCCATCATCATTAACAACATATCGATGTGCTTCCTCTAAAATAATATGAATAGGGAATGAAGCTCGTGGTTTATAAACTTTCAAAGTATCAAATATCATCTTAGACATTATTTTAACAATTGTCTTGGCAAATCTATCATCAACATAATTAATATTAATATTTATAAGCTGAGCTTTCCGATTATTTTTTGTTAAAAGAGAATTAATATAGTTTTCTTTAGTTATATAATTTGGATAATCAAAATATGTATGATAATAATCGGTAACTAAAGTATGCATTCTTACTTTTAAAAGATTATTATTTTCATAAACTTTTTCATTTTTAAACATACCTTCACTGATAAGGGCAAAGTCAATGGCATTTTCAAGGTCAGCCAAAGAATATGCAACGTTAGCTGTAGGTAAATTTTTAAGACTATCATCAATTAAAAATTTAGAAAAGAAATCCGTTAATAACTCCATTTCTCTTAATTTTCCATCAGCATCAATTATTAAACAATGTTTTAAAGCTCGACTATATCCTGGTTGGCTTAATACTGTATCAAGATTTAATTCATCCGTTTTATAAAAAGATAAAATAGAAAATATCTGATCTCTAACTTGGACAGAAGGTCTACCACTTAAAAGCAAATCAAGAATTGCTCTTGCTATAATATCGTTTTTTATTTTTGAAATACTAGCATCTTCTTGTTTAAAAATTTTAACTAAACTTAAAGCTTTTTCAATAATTTGTAATTGGTCGGTACTAGTAGCATTAAGTAAAATAGCAATATCATCAACATCTAAAAGAAAGGGAGGAATTCTTAATATTTCCTCATTTGATTCTAAATTAGTTGTATAATTTTTAAAAGATATATAAGGATTAGCTGCTTCAATACCAGTAAATGAATTATGATATTCTCCAAAAGTATCAAAGACAAACAGACTAGCTTTATAAGGAACTTTGTTACCACTTTGAAATACATTTTGAATAATTTTTGATAAAGACCATGATTTACCAGAACCAGAACCACCCAATATAGCAAAATGACCATTAAAAAATTTATTTAAATCAAAATTAATTCTTAAATTATTATAAATTGGACTATAACCAAGAAATAAACTTTTACTTATTTCTTCAGGATAACTTAGAATGGTTGAAACTCTACTAGAATCAATTAAAAAGATATTAGCTTTTAAACTAGGTTTAGTTGTAATACCATAGACAAAATCATTATTAATAATTTCTCCAACTAAATTAGCATATAAAGTATTATCTTTAATTTTAATAATTTCTCCAACGATAGTTTTAGTATCTTGAAAAGCAATATAAGTATTGATTAAATTACCTAGATTACTAGTATCACCACTCAATTTTACAATTATAATATTTTCTTGTATTTCAATTATATTTCCTTGCATATTCTTTTCACCTATTATAATTCTAACATATATTTAAAAAAAAATCATTAATTAAATGAAATTTATTGAAATACTTTTATTATTTTTTTAATTTATTTATTATTAAATATCTTTTTTATAATAAAAAGCTGTTTTTATTACAGCTCTTATTCATAAAGCAGAGTATCAAGATTTACGATTTTAAAACCAGAATTTTTGATATTTGATGTAACAAGATTTAGTTCAGTTAAACTATTTTTATTTATTATTTGATAAGTTAAAATACTCCCATTTTCTAATTTATCCATCGTATTATAAGAATAATTATATGTAATGGGTTTAGAATAAATTGTTGGAATAGTTTTACAAACATTAGTTGTTTTAATATTTGTAGTATAACAATAGTCAATTACTTTATCACTGTTACTAGTACTAATAATATTATTATCAAGACTTTCTAAATAATCTAAATTATCTTTAATAAAAGATTCTGAGAGTAGTAAATTATAATCTTTATTATTCAAACTTTTTAAGATATCTAAATTATCTACTTTTAATAAGATACTAACATTATTATTAATATGATTACCTGATATAACTAACTTATCGAGATTATCTTTTAAAGAAATGCTAGGTTTAATACTTTCAAAGACTAACATATTTTCTAAATAATTATTTACTTTTTTCATCTTTGAATAACTATCTTCAATATTAATACCACTTCCACTTACACCAGGAATAATTGTATTATCATTTATAATTGCATCAATTGGTTCTTTATAAAATTTGTTATAATTGCTTTTAATTTTAATCATAATTGGATCTTTATTTTTTATATAACTAGAAACTTTACCTGTATAATAAAAACTAAAATAAATAAGTAAAATCGTAAAAGTTATATTTAATATTTTTTTCATATACCTCATTTAAATATATGTTTAATAATAAAAAAAAGAAGATTACTCTGAAACTTTATCTTCTTTTTCTTTCATATCTTTTCTATATTTCTTTGCTTCTCGTGTAGTTACTTTTACTTTTGTTCCATCTTCTAAAGTTACATTTTGTAAATTTAATTTTTGCATATGTTTGGTTGCATTAAGTGCATGACTACGACGATTACCAAATAATGGTTTTTTACTAGTTGCTTTAATTGCCATAACTCCTCCTTTTTTATATATAAACATTACGCTTAATAACTTTATCATAATATTTTATGAAAGTCAAATAAAATATAGAAATCATAAAAAATATTTAAAGAAATGTAGAAAAAAACATATTGGAAACATTTTATACTAAGGTAGCTAGAATTTATAATGATGAGACAACTAATCTTTTTTATTAAAAAATATAGATTTTATTTTTAAAATTTGCTATACTATAAAAATAGGAAAACAGTAATATGAAAAAAGATTTTATAGAGATTTTATATGAAAATCGTAAGTTAGCGATTATAATAATGCTTATAGTTATAATATGTGTAGCCTTAGGAATATATATATTTACTGGAAATTTTAATGGTGCCTCTCCTAATTCTTCTGAAGTTACCATTGATTTAAGATTATTTGGGAAAGATGAGATTACTCTTGAACTTGGAGAGAAATATGAAGAACCAGGCTATTATGCTGTTAATTCTAATGGAATTATTTTGACAAAATCAGTTCAAGTAATTAATAATCTTGATATTAATAAGGTTGGAACTTATACTATTTTTTATAAAATTGATAACATTGTTAAAAAGAGAGTAGTTATTGTGCAAAAGACAGAGACTTCACAATCTCCAGAAGATTCTAATTTAACATTCTTAACTATAAGTTTAAAAGGAGAAAAAGTTATTATTTTATCAATCGGGGAAAAGTATATAGAGCCAGGTTATGAAGCTATATCTAAAACAGGTGAAAATATAACAAATAAAGTTACAATTTTAGGAGAAGTAGATACCATGCATGAAGGAACTTATACCTTACTTTATAAAGTTTCAGATGGAAATACAACAAAAGAAGTTGTTAGAACGATAATTGTTTTAAATGATAATTTGAAAATATCTATTACTCCTAATAAAACAGATTATACTAATACGACAATAACTTTAACAATTAAAGTAACTGGTAATAATTTTTTTAGTATTATGTTACCAAACCAAGTTGTTGTTAATAATGCTATTACTACATATGATGTTAATAATAATGGAACTTATACTTTTAAAGTTTATAATAAAAATGGGAAAGTATTTACTAAATCTATAACAATCAATACAATTGATAAAATAGCTCCTAATGGTTCTTGTTCAGCGATTATCAATCAAGATGATAAAACTAAAATTCAAATTAATGCAACTGATGATTTAAGTGGCATACAAAATTATTATTATTATGCTAATAATAATTTATTATTAGTTTCAACTAAGACTACTTATAATCATAACTCTAAAGTTTCTAATAATGTTTATGTAACTGTATATGATAAAGCTGGTAATTTTAAAAAAATTAGTTGTTCAATTACGGATAATAGTATTCCTGATCGAAGTAAAAATAAAATAATTTTAATAGGTGATTCACGAACGGAAGATATGTGCAAATCTAGTTATTGTAATGCTTGTCAAAGCGATAAAGTCTTTGCCAAAGTTAGTATGGGGTATAGTTGGTTAGTAAATACTGCTATTCCAGAAACTGATAAATATTTAAATAATAATTCTAATGAAAGTTATAATATCTTTATTTTACTTGGAGTTAATGGAATTGGCTCATCATCTAGCAGTGGGCAATCTCTTTCAAATAAATATTTTAATACAGTAAAAGATTTAGCTGTTGGTAAATGGAAAAATCAATATATATATTATGTTTCAGTTAACCCTGTTACTAATTCTAATAAGTTAACAGCAGTAAATGCATTTAATAGTAATATGAAAGGAAAAATTGCTAATAGTAATCTTAAAAATTTAAAATATTGTGATACAGCTAGTAAACTAACAATTAATTCCTCAAATTCTCCAGATGGAGTTCATTATAATTGTACAACTTATCGAAAAATAAGAAGTTTATTAAATGATTGTTTATGAAAGTAGGTAGAGTATGCAACGTTATTTTACAAACCATAAAGAAGGTAATTATTTTAAATTAAGTATTGATGATACGTATCATATAACTAAAGTAATGCGTATGAATATTGGTTCGTTAATTGAAGTAGTTTATCTTAAGAAAGTTTATAAATCACGAATTGTTGAATTAAATCCAGTTCGAGCATTAATAATTGAAGAAATTAAAGCATATAATGAAATGGAAAAAAAGGTTACCATTTGTCAAAGTTTAGTTAAAGAAACTAAAATGGATTTAGTTATTCAAAAAAGTGTTGAATTAGGAGCTTATTCTCTTATTCCTATGGAAACAAAGAATAGCATTATTAAAATTAATAAACAAGATTATACTAAAAAAAGAGAAAGATGGCAGAAAATTGCAAAAGAGGCGAGTGAACAATCTAAAAGAAACATAATTCCTGAAATTGAGAATATTATGAAGATTGAGGAAGTTTGTGAAAAAAAATATGATTTAAAAATTTTGTTAAGTGTTAATGAAATGTCAAATAGCTTAAAAAATGTTTTGCAAAATTATAAAAAGTGTGATACTATTATTATAGTAATAGGTCCAGAGGGAGGATTTTGTAAAGAAGAAGAATCTCTATTTATAGAAAATGGGTTTATAAGTACATCTTTAGGTAAGAGAGTTTTGAGAACTGAAACTGTATCTATTACAGCACTTAGTATGTTAAATTATGAATATGAGAGGTGATAATGATGGAGTTATTCACAAAATTAGAAATTACGATTATGGTAAGTATAGTTGGATTTTTAGTTTTTGCTATTTTACTTTTATCTTTATTAGAATTATTAAGTAAGAGGAAAGAAAAGAAAAACCTTTCTAATGAGATAGTTAATGATACTTTAGATAATCAAGTAGAAATACAAAAAACAGATGATAATATAGAAGATAATTTAGAACAGCCTATTATAGAAACTAAAGATGAGAATATTGAGGTTTTACAAGAAAGTCTAAATATAGAGAATAATTTAAATAGTAAAGATTTTAATGATGTAAAGCCTTGTGAAGATACTTTAAAAATAGAAGAACCAGAGATATTAATTGAAGATTTAGATGATCCAATTGTTCCTAATGTTGAAATATTAGAAACAGAACCTGAACTTCAGAAAAAAGCTCAATTGGAATTGTTAAAAGTCGAAGAAGAATTAAAATCTCCAATGTCATTAGAAGATACTATTTCAAGTTTAGAAGCTATTGAAGAAGAAAGTGCTATTATTAGTTATCAAGAATTACTTGATGTAACTAAAGAAATGCAGATAGTTTCAGAAGATGTTGGTGATGAACCAATTTCAATAACGGAAGTTTATGAACGTTTTACTGGTGAATCTATGGAACATCCAAGTGTTGATGACATTTATCAAGCTAGTTTAGTTAATAGTCCTGAAACTGAAAATTTGAATGAAATTCAACTTGAAAATACAGCTAATCTTGAAAAACTTGATAAAGAGATAAGAAAAACGAATAAAGTTTTAAATATGTTAAATGAATTAAAGAAAAATCTTGACTAGATTTTTCTTTTATTATATAATATCACCTAGTGCTCATGAAAATATAATAGGGAGGTAGAATTATGTGGACTTATGATGAGTTAATTGCAACAGCTTATGTATTTTATAGAGGTAAATTAAATACCTTAACAATTGCAAAATTACTTGTAGAATTACATATTAAAGATAAAAAAATGAATAAATTAGCAGGTAAATTTATAGTTGATAGTAATTGTCAAGTAAAATTTGCTGAAGGTATTGGAATTAAGGATATTATTAAATTTATTAATCCTGAATTATTTGCACATTTAGTATCTAATTCTAATGTTTCATTAAGAGATTATTTATATGCTATACTTGCAATTAAAGATAATGATACAAAAGATATGTTACTTGAAAAATTTTTCCGTTTAATTGAATTTAATAATATTTATTTAGGAGAAACTGAATCTAAACAAAAGATAAAGGGGTAATATGAAAGTAAAAGCAATAAATTTGGGTTGTAAAGTAAATGCTTATGAAACTGAGTATGTTTTATCTCTTTTTAAAAACAGAGGTTATGAAATAACCAATGAGAAAAGTGATATTTATATTATTAATACTTGTAGTGTTACTAATCAAAGTGATGCTAAAAGTAGAAAAGAAATAAATCGAATTGTAAGAGAAAATCCAAGTGCAATTATTGTTGTTATGGGATGTATGATTGAAGCTCATAAGGATTATGAAAACTCTGATGTTAGTATTATCATTGGTAATAAAGATAAATCTAGAGTTGTTGAACTAGTGGAAGAATATTTACAAAATCATGAAAAGAAAAAACTTTTATATAAAGATTTTGATTTAAATTTTGAAGATATGTTTATTGAGAACATGGAATCACATACAAGAGCATTCGTGAAAATTCAAGATGGATGTGAAAATTTTTGCTCTTATTGTATAATTCCCTACACAAGAGGAAGACAAAGGAGTAAAGCTAAAGAAGTTGTTTTAAAAGAAATTAATTCTTTAGTTAAGAATGGCTATAAAGAAGTTGTTTTAACAGGCATTCATACTGGGCACTATGGAAGTGATATTGAAACAACTTTTCCTGAACTTTTAAAAGAGATAGTAAAAGTAGAAGGACTAAAAAGACTTAGAATTTCATCAATTGAAATAACAGAGTTGAATGATGAATTTTTGAAAGTATTAAAAGAAAATTCTGTTATTGTATCGCATATGCATATTCCTTTGCAATCAGGAAGTGATGAAATATTAATAAAAATGAATCGAAAATACTTAACAGATTATTTTAGAAAAAAGATTGCTACAATTAGAGAAATTCGACCTGATATTAGTATTACAACTGATGTTATTGTAGGATTTCCAGAAGAAACTGATGAAAATTTTCAAGAAACTCTTGATTTTGTAAGAGAAATGGAATTTGCTAAAGTTCATGTTTTTCCATATTCTAAAAGGGAAGGAACGAAAGCAGCTTCTATGAAACAAGTTCCTGATAATGTTAAAAAAGAAAGAGTAAAAAAATTAATTTCTTTAAGTCAAGAACTTGAAATAAGATATCTTGAGAAATTTTTAAATAAAGAAGTAGAAGTTTTAGTTGAAAAAGTTAAAGATAATTCTTCGATTGGTCATACTGATAATTACTTAAATGTTATAATTAATGAAAAATTAGAACCTAATACATTAGTTAAGGTTAAAATAAAAAAACGCAATAATACTAATTTGGAAGGAGTTAGAGTATGAGTAAAGCACGAAAAGATTATTTAAGATGGGATGAGTATTTCATGGCAATTGCTAAGCTTTCAGCTATGCGAAGTAAAGATCCAAATACTCAGGTTGGAGCTTGTATAGTTGATTCTAATAATCGAATTTTATCTATTGGTTATAATGGAGCTCCTAATGGTTTTCATGATGATAAATTTCCTTGGGATAGAGAAGGAACGATGCGAGAAACAAAGTATGCGTATGTTTGTCATGCAGAACTTAATGCTATTTTAAATTATCGTGGTAGCAGAGAAGATTTAGAGAAAGCCAAGATTTATGTTGATTTATTTCCTTGTAATGAATGTGCTAAATTGATTATACAATCAGGTATTAAGGAAGTAATTTATTTAAGTGATAAATATAAAGATACTGATTCTGTTCAAATAAGTAAAAAACTTTTTGATGAATGTGGAGTTCATTATTATCCACTTGAAATTAATAAAAAAATTGAGCTTGATTTGACAAAAAGTTAAAAATTTGTTATAATATCTCCACAAATATGGGGGGTATTGGTATGGAAAAATATAATCGAATTATAAAAGAACGATTAATTTCAATTATTACAACACTAGTGTTATTAATTGGTTCTACTTATTGTTGGTTTAATTTTAAACAGTTTAATGTTAACTATCTTGCTTATGAAAAAAAAGATATTGTTGTTTCAGATAATATTGAGTTTTCTAATTTAGAGCAAGTAAGTGATCAAAATATAGATAAAATTAAACCATATAGTTTCTTTATTTCTAATAATGGTGAAGAGAAACAAGAAATTAAAATTATAATTGCACCTGATATATTAAAGGATAATGTTAATAATAATTATTTAAAGTATTCTATTAATGGAAGTCAAATTCGATCTTTAAATATGGATGGTGTAGTTTATATTGATAATTTAGAAGAGTATGAAACTAAGAATATTGACTTAAAAATTTGGATAAGTGAAACTTATCAGGGTAATTTAAATTATAATGGACGAGTTATTGTTAGTTAATGCTTCTTTATTAAGTATATTGTATAGGGGACTAATCGTTCTTTTTTTTATTATTAATTTTAAAAGTATTAATAATTTATAAAGATTTTTAAATATTTATGAAAAAAATATGAAATTTATCAAACACTAGAGACTTTTTGCCAGAAATTTGGTACAATGGTATAGAAAATAGAAGGTGGCATTATGTATTTAAAAGAAATAGAAATATCAGGTTTTAAGTCTTTTGCAGATAAAATTAATATAAGTTTAGATAATAAAATTAGTTGTATTGTAGGACCTAATGGAAGTGGCAAAAGTAATGTTGTAGATGCTATTAGGTTTGTTTTAGGCGAACAATCAGTTAAATCATTAAGAGGCGATAATTCAATGGCTGATGTAATCTTTGGAGGCTCCAAAAATAGAAAACCAATGCACGTTGCAAGTGTTGCCTTAACTTTTGATAATTCTGATAATTATTTAAAAGTTCCTTATATGAGTGTTTCAGTTAAAAGACGTTTATATAAAACTGGTGATAATGAATACTTTTTAAATGGTGAAAAATGTCGACTTAAAGATATTTTAGATTTATTCTTAGATAGTACAATTGGAAGAAATTCCTTTAATATAATTGGTCAAGGAGAAATTGATAAGATTTTATCAAATTCACCATATGAAAGACGATTAGTAATTGAAGAAGCTGCAGGTATTTTAAAATATAAAAAAAGACGAGAAGAAGCATTTAAAAAACTTGATAAAACAAATCTTAATTTAGAAAGAGTAAATGATATTATCTTAGAAGTTGAAGAAAGAGTTGAACCTTTAAGAAAACAAAGTGAAAAAGCTGAACATTATCTTGATATTAAGAAAAAACTTAAAAATGTAGAAGTTGCTGTTTTAGTATCTGAAATAACTGAAATGAATTTAGAATATCAAGATGTAAAAAGTAAAATAAAGATACTTGAAGATGATTTAATCAAATTAAATAAAAAATTGAATAATCCAGATCTAGAAACTGCTAAGTTAAAAGAAATAAATATGGAAAAAGAAATTCAAGAATTGAATGCAAAGTTAGTTAATTTAACTAAAGAAAAAGAAGAAATTAATACTAATCGTTTAATTTTAAAAGAACGAAGTAAATATGATGCTACTGATATTAAAATTCATGAAAATATTAATTATTTAAAAGAAAATAAATTGAGTTTAGAAAATGAAGTTCTTTTATTAAATAAAGATTTAGATAATTATTTATTAAAGAAAAAAGGTTTAGAAGATGTTTTAAATAATTTACTTAATGAATTAAATAATGTTAAGGTAAAAAGAGAAAATACTGTAAAAGAATATAATTTTAAAACGAAAGAATTATTTACTTTAGAAAGTCAAATTGATGTTTTAAAAAGTAATTTATCAGAAAATGTTTATTTAAATAATAATACAAAGAAAATATTAGATAATAAAAGATTAGTAGGTGTTCATAATGCTTTAGGTAATATTGTTAAAATTGAGCCTTTGTATGAAAAAGCTTTAGGAGTTACTTTAAATAATATTAAAAATTTTTTAATTGTTGATAATGAAAGAGTTGCAAGTGAAGCTATTGATTATTTAAAGACTAATAAACTAGGAAGAGCAACGTTTTTACCACTTGATGTTATTAAACCTAAGTATATTGATGGGGATACTTTAAATATAATTAGTAATGCTAATGGTTATATTGGAATTTTAGCTGATTTTTTAGAGTATGATAATTTATATAAAAATATTATTTTAAATCAATTTGGTAATATTATTTTAGTTGATAATTTAAAGAATGGGAATAATATTAGTAAATTAATTAATAATCGTTATCGAATTGTAAGTGTAGATGGAGATATTATTCATGTTGGAGGTAGTATTACAGGTGGCTCACTTGATAATATTAAGGTAACAAGTAGTGTTAAAAATCAAATTAGAGATTTAGAAGTCAAGATTAATTTAAATAAAAATACCATTAAATCTCTTGAAAAAGATTTAGCAGATTTTGATAATAATATTAATGATTATGATAAGAATATTTATAATAATCGAGCTAATTTAATTCAAATTATAGATGATATTAGTGTTTTAAAAACCAAAATTGCTACTACTAATAAAAATTTAGAAAGTGTTAAAACAGAACTTAAAACGTTAGATGGTGATGACTTTAAAAAAGAAACCATGGAACTTGATGAAAAGTATTATGCTAAATCTTTAGAATGTGAAGAATTAGAAAGAGATATTAATAAACTAGTAAAAGATAAAGAAGATTTACAAGCTAATATTTTAGAGCAGGAAGGTATTAATAAAGTTAATTTACAAGAAAAAAGCCATGCTGAAAAAGAATTAAATAGCTTAAATATCAAAGAAAACTCTTTAAATGCAATATTAGATAATAATTTAAATATTTTAAATTCTGAGTATAATTTAACCTATGAAAGAGCAAATACTGAATACAGTTTAGAATTTGATATTGAAACTTCTCGGGAGATGGTTAATGAGTATAAACAAGAATTAAAAGAAATTGGTATGGTTAATCTTGAAGCAATTGAAGAATTTAAAGAAGTAAATGAAAGATATACTTATTTATCAAGTGAACGTGATGATTTATTGCATGCTAAAGATATGTTATATTCCATTATTGATGAGATGGATGATGTTATGCAAAGTGATTTCTTAAAAACTTTTCAGGAACTTCAAATTGAATTTAAAAATGTATTTAAAGAATTATTTAGAGGTGGAGATGCTAATTTAAGCTTAACAAATCCTGATAATATTTTAGAAACTGGAATTGAAATAACAGCTTCTCCTCCAGGTAAGAAGTTAAAAACGATTACACTTTTATCAGGTGGAGAGAAAACTTTAACAGCAATTAGTTTGTTGTTTGCAATTTTAAATATTAGAAGTGTACCATTTTGTGTATTTGATGAAGTAGAAGCAGCTTTAGATGAAGCTAATGTTGATAAGTTTGGAACTTATTTAGAACATTATCAGGATAAAACCCAATTTCTACTTATTACGCATAAAAAAAGAACAATGGAATATGCAAAAACTTTGTATGGAATTACCATGCAAGAATCTGGAGTTTCAAAGTTAGTTAGTGTTAAATTAGAAGATAATAAATAAAATAGATTTATTTTTACGTATATTTACAATTAAAACCAAAATAATAAAGATGTTGAGTTGAATATTTTAAACTTTTTTGTTATAATCATAAAAGGAGTGTGAGTTAGTTATGGGATTAATAAAGTCTGCTTTTACATCTATTACTAGTACTTTACATGATCAATGGAATGAATATATTTCATGTAATGATTTAAATACTGATATATTAGTTTCCAAAAAATTAATTAAAAATGGCTTATCAAAAATTAGAATTCAAGTTTTAGAGGGACAATTAATCTTAATATGTGATTTTGGAAAAATAAAAGACGTAGCATATGAGGCAGGCATTTATAGTTATGATATTACTTCTAGTTCATCTTTGACTTTTTCTTCAGAGAAAAATGAATTTAAAGAAATGTGGAGTAAGATAAAAAATTATGAAATACCCAACGAACAATCAGTTATTTATATAAATATTAATGAAATAATTAATAATAAATTTGGTGTATCGACTCCTATATCATATCCTGATTCAAAATATGGTAATATTTTCCTTCGTTATTATGGAACATATACTTTAAAAATAAGCAATCCTTTTGAATTTTTTATAAGTATTGCCCCTAATTTAAAAAATATTTATACTAAAACAGAACTTATTAATCAAATTAATTCTATATTTCTAAAGATAATAGCAAGTAGTTTACAAATATGTGCTAAAGAGGGAATCCCTTATACAGAATTATCCAATAACGGAAATTTAATTGCCAAGTATATGAATGAAATTTTAAATAAAGAAACTTCAATTAATTTAAAAGGCTTAGAAATAATTGATATTTCTCTTGAAAATATTGTTCCCACTAGAGAATCATTAATGCAAATTGATAAAAACATCAATGAGTTAAATTCAAATATTCAAGAAAAATTTATAGAAGTAGAGCCTATAAAAAATAAAAAAAGGTTGCAAATGTGTCCAAATTGTGGAGCTAAAGTCAATGGTAGATTTTGTTCAGAATGTGGAATGCAAATAGCAGAGTAATCTCTGCTATTTTTTTGGTATTTCAAACCAGAAAGTAGAACCTTTGTTAGGCTTAGAAATAATTCCATAGTTAAATCCATGAAGAATAAAAATATTTTTAACAATAGATAAACCAATTCCCGTTCCAATTGTGTTTCGTTTGTATTTCTTTTCACTTTTATAATATTTATCCCAAACTTTATCAATTTCATCAGGTTTAATTCCTTTACCAGTATCTTTAATTTCAACTCGGATATATTTTTTGTTAGGAATAACATCAATATAGACTTTATTATCAGCTCCAGTATAGTTTATAGCATTACTAATTAAGTTATAAATTACTTGTTCAAGTTTTTGTTTGTCGGCACTTATTATTAATGCTTCTTTATAATTAAAAATAAATTCATAGTTTTTAGTGTATGAGAATATTTTAAAACGATTTAAAATAGTATTAATTAATTTAGTTAAATCAAGTTGTTCAATTTTTAATTCTTCGATGTTACTTTCAAGTTTAGATAAATTTAAAATATCATTAACTAAACCATTTAATCTATCAACTTCTTCAATAACAATATTCATGTTGCTTTCTCGTTTTTCTTTATCACTATCAAAATCTCTTTCCATCTCGGCATAAGCTTTAATCATTGTTAATGGTGTTTTTAAGTCATGAGATACATTACTTAATAAATCTCTACGTAATTCATCTGTTTTTTTCATGACATTTTTAGCATAATTTAAAGATTCACCTAACTCTTTTATTTCTATAATATCACTTTCAACATTAAAGTCGACACTATAATTTCCATTTGATAAACCTTTAGCTGATTTTGTTAGTTTTGTAATAGGTTTAGATAAAGATTTTGATATAAAGTAAGCAATTACAATTGCTAGAATAATAACAATAACAGTTACTATAATAAGTTGACTCTTTAAAATATCAACTGTTGTTTCAATAGGTTCTAGAGAAGTATTTAAAAAGACATAATTACTATTATTTAATTTAACTCCATAAAGTAAAGTCATATTGTCAAATGCTGGATTAATTATTTTTAATTTAAAGTATTCTTTATTGCTTGCTATAAATTCTAACTTTCTTTTTATAACTTTTGTATTAGAACTAGTATCAATACAACCTTTATTATTTTGAATATTAGAATAAATGGTATTACTATCTTCTACTATTTCAATACAAAAATCTGTATTATAGGCAACTTGCTCTAATGTTTCAAAAAAGTTATCTTTTTGATAATTTTTTTTAATTAAATTTAGAGTTTTAGAAAGTTCATTAGTTTTATAATATTCATAATAATTATTTAATAACAAAGTTTGAAATACCCAAATAAAGATTAAAATTAAAACCGAGAAAACACTAAGATATAAAAATATTTTTACAATCAAACTTTTATTTTTCATAAATAAATTTATATCCTATACTTCTAACCGTTACAATTAAATCTCGATATTTTCCCATATTATTTCTTAAAATCTTAATATGAGTATCAATTGTTCTTTCATCACCAAAGTAATCATATCCCCAAACTTTATTTAATAATTGTTCTCTAGTGATTGCTGTATTGGGATTTTTAATAAAATAGGCTAAGATATCAAATTCTTTTGGAGTAATATCAACAGCTTTATCATCAATATATAAAACTCTTCCTTTAAAATCAACTTTAATTCCTTTATAAATAAATGTTTCATCAGATATTGTATTAGTTCGTTTTAAAATAGCTTTAATTCTAGCCATTAATTCTTTAGGAGAAAATGGTTTAGTTAAATAATCATCAATGCCAATTGAAAATCCAAATAATTTATCATATTCTTCACTTCTAGCACTTAAAACAATTGTTGGAATATTATATTTTTCTTTCATCTTTTGAAAAAAAGTATATCCATCCATTTTAGGCATCATAATATCTAGGACAATAATGTCTATATTTTCATTTTCTAAAATATCAAGCCCTTCAATACCATCACTAGCTTCGTATACTTTATATCCTTCATTTAAACAGTATTCTTTTACAACATTTCGAATTAATTCTTCATCATCAATAATTAAGACATTCATTTCCATCACCAAAATTATTATACATTATTTTTATGAATTTTGTGTGAAGAATTAAAGTTTTTTATTTATTCCTATCATTGAGCCAATACAAGTTGTAACCATGATAATTAGGTAATATACTAAATGATACCACCTAAAACCTCCTATAATTAGATTAATTATTAGAAAAAGTAGGACAATTCCTCCACTTAACTTTAACCCACTTAAATAACCTTTGCTAGTACTTTGTCTTCCAATATAAAATCCACTTGCTAATGTTGATAATAATAAAATAATAATTTTAAAATATTTAATCACTTGATTATTTAAAATATCAAAATAGTAAAGAATAGAAACTATAAATAAAAGAACTAAAAAGGGAATTAAAAAATATAAAAATCCTTTTAAATATTTAAGTATTGTTTTTTTCATAGACACCTCTTATTTAAATATATTTTATAATAATTAAAAAATGCGCAGGAATTACGCATTTTTAAAAACTTTTTTGATTATTTTGAACTTTTTCATCAAGTTCGGAACTTATATTTGGAGGTAAAACTCCCATGATTATTTTTTTAATAAGAGTATCTCTAAATTCATCTCGATCATTAGAAGCTAATTTTTTCTCAATAAATAAGTAAAATCTTTCAAGAGTATTTATACTTAAATGATTGATACAATGTTGCATATATCCTAAATCATTTAATCTTGTTAAAGATAAGTAAATTTCTTCTTCACTTTTATTATTTAAATTTTGAATAAATTCTGATGCATTACTCATGTAATCATTTTGAATTTTTAAAATAATTTTTCTTTCTTCTTCTCTACTTTTTTCAGCTATTTCAGCAAATTCTTGTCTTAATTCTTCTTTAACTTCTTCACGAGTTTTTTGAGCAATTTCTGAAAATTCTTGTCTTAATTCTTCTTTAACTTCTTCACGAGTTTTTTGAGCAATTTCTGAAAATTCTTGTCTTAATTCTTCATCAGATTTGTTAGCCTCATTTTTCTCAATTGAGTCATTTTCCGTTAGAGTATCTTGTGGCATAATATCTTGAATTGGAATACTAGG
>CAYTGK010000008.1:0-18658 GCA_964437305.1 uncultured Muribaculaceae bacterium | reverse complement strand
AAAAAAAACTTGAAAAATATTATAGGTATGTTATAATTAAATAGGTGGTAGATGTGAATAAATTACAAATTATATTGATTTTGCTATGTATTTTTCTAGCGTGTGGTTGCAAAAAAAGTGATGCCATTTTATTTAAAGAAGAATATGAAAGTTTAAATAAAGAAAATGGATATCGTGATGTTAATATCAGTAAAGATAATCCATTTGTATATATAACTGATGAAAAATTAGCTAAGAAAATTAATGATAAAGAAGATATGGTAGTTTATTTTGGTTTTAGTAAGTGTCCTTGGTGTCGAAGTATTATCGAAAATTTAATTCAAGTAGCTAATGATTTAAACATAAAAAAGATTTATTATTTAGATATTTATGATATTCGTGATAGTAAAGAAATCAAAGATGGTGAAGCTGTAACAGTTGAAGAAGGAACAAAAGCTTATAATGAAATTGTTAAACTTTTAAATGACCATTTGAGTGATTATAAAATTGATGATACTGTTGTTGGTAAACGTATCTATGCTCCTAATATTTTGATTATAAAAGAGCAAAAAATCTATGATGTAATTACAGGTGTAAGTGAAATGCAAACCGATTCAATGATGGAATTAACTGATGAAATTAATAAAGATTCTTATAAGCAAATTTATGAATTATTAGAAAAATATACTAAATCAGCTTGCACTGCTGGTAGTTGTTAAAAGTACATATTTATGTGCTTTTTTTAAAATAGGAGTATAAGATGGATACAGAAAAAATAGGAAAATTTATAGCTAGTTTACGAAAAGAAAAAAATCTAACTCAAGAAGAATTAGCCATTCAAATGTATGTAACAAGAGAAAATATTTCCAAATGGGAAAGAGGAGTTAGTCTTCCAAATGCCGAAGCCCTACTTACTTTAAGTAAACTTTTTAATGTAAGTGTTAATGAGATTTTAATGGGTGAAAAGAAAACCAAAGATAATAAAGAAAATATTGAAAATATAACATTAGATGTGTTAAAAAATAGTGAGCATAAATCAAAAAAATTCATGAAGATATTAACTTTTGAACTAATTATTTTACTATTTTTGTTTTTAGGATATTATTTTTTAAGTACCTATAAAACTATTTTTGTTTATCGAGTAATGGGTGAAAGTGATAACTTTAGTATTCCTAGTGGTTTAGCAGTTTTTTCTAAAAGTAAAAGTTATTTAAAAATTGGACAAATTGAATCATTAAATAATTTTGAAATTTTAGAATATGAAATTTATTATGATAATCATTTAGTTTTTAAATCTGATGATACTAACTATACTTTAATTTCCGTTAATCAGCAAGATGATTATTTACCATATAAAGATAGAAAGAAAATTATAAATGATATGTATATTAAAATAACTTATCAAGATAATAAAACTGAAACAATTAAATTAGAATTTCAAGAAGATTTAAGTAAATAATGGACAAATTTTGTCCATTTTTAAATTGGGTAAATTTAGTCCTTTACTTAAATACCTATTTTCTTTTATACTGGTTTTGTGAGGTGTTTTATGGAAAAAATTTTAAATGTTTTACAAAATGTTCTAGATGTTTTTAAAGATAAGAAAGGGAAAAGAATTATTAATTATATAGTAACTTGTTTAGGAATTTTCTTTTATTTATTTTTTATAGTGGCTTTTAAAGTCAATTATGCTTTGTTAAATGAATATATTTGTTTTTTATTAATACCAATATTCATGATATTTATTACAAATATGTTAGATAAAAGTAAAAAAGAAACTAAGAAAAATTATAACTTAATTCTTATAATTAATCTTGTTTTTATAGGTAGTTTAATATATGCTAATACTTGTGGAATGAAAAGTGGTTTGTATTTAAATGGAATTAGATATTATAATTATAATTTAGTACCTTTTAAAACTTTAAAAACTATTTTAATTGATGGAGTAACTTATGGTATACATGATAATTTGCTTTTAGGTAATCTTTTGATGTTTATAGGAATTGCGATTTTACTTCCTTTAGTTAATGAAAAATTTAAGAAAACATATCTTTTTATTCCAATGATTATATTCTTAGGTTTTCTGTATGAAGGAATTGAGTATATATTTATGATAGGCTCATTTGATATTGATATGATTATTTTAAGAACAATTGGGGCTTTAATTATATTTTTAATAGTTTATAAAACGAAGTTATTAGAAAAATTAAAGGTAAAATTAGCTAAAATAAAAGTAAATATAAAAGTTTTAAATGTTCTTTATATAGGGTTATTTATTTTATTAATTATATTTATATCAGATGGAACATCTACTTATTTTAAGGAAAAAAGTGTAAAAGATGCTAGTATCTCGGGTTTAATTAAGTGTTCTAGTTCTTTAAATGAAGTTGAAGTAGGAGTTGTTGATAATTATCGTTATTATACAAAATGTCAGGGTGATTATTCAATTATTTATAAAAATAATAAATATACGCTTTTAAACTTTATAAGTGAAACACCTGATATTACTAAATATATGGATAAATTTAAGTTAAGACGTGAAAAGTTTATAACGGATGTTAAAGTAATTGAAAATAATGAGACTAGTAAAAAGCTTGTTGAAACTTTTAATGATATTAAGAGTTATTACTATAATATTGATAGTATTAAAGTAACGGTTGATAACAATACGTATAATTATGAAGATTATTTACAACATTATACTCCAAGTGAGATTGATTTAAATTTTACCAGAAAAGATTTTTTTCGTAGCAATCAAGATGGTTATTCTTTTTATACTTTAGAATATTATAATAATTTATATTGTGGTGATTCTATGTATTATTTACCTAAGACTTATAAAATTACAAAATATTCCTGTAACTATTTAGAAAAATTAGGATTAAATTAAAAAGGGAACTTAAGTTAGTTTAAGTTTCCTTTATTAGTAAAATACATTCAATTTCTTTAGCTAGCAAATTTTTAAATTTAACTCCATCTTCAATAGTTCCAACAATATCAGCATAATGAGTAGGAATTGCTATTTTTGGTTTAATTAAATTAATTAAAGTGGCTGCTTCTTTGTAATTCATAGTATAAGTACCACCAATTGGAATTAAGGCAATATCACATTTTACTTGTTTAGCATCTTCTGTAATATCCGTATCTCCAGCTACATAAATTCGTTCATTGTTGATTGTGATTAAATAGCCAACATAGTTAAATTCTTTTTTATGAAAATTTTTATTTAGATTATAACTAGGTATTGTTGTAACTTGGTATCCTAAAATTTCATAAGTATTATTGGGAGTAACTGTAATAAGGTTTTTAAAGTTAACCTTTTCTTTAATACTTTCAGGAATTACCAAAATTGTATTATCTTTTTGTATCTTATTAATAGAACTCATATCCAAATGGTCAAAATGGTCATGAGTAATAAAAATTAAGTCAGCGTCATGTTTTTCTTCTTCGATTTTAAAAGGGTCAAAGTAAATAATTTTCTTATCAGTAATTTTTATGCTACTTTGAGCATTAATAGTTATTTTATCTTTCATATATCTTCTCCAACATTTTAATCATAACATAACTTGGAAGATAAGTAAATTACTTTTGATTTATAAAATCAACAGCTATATTCATAGCAACTCTTGTAGCCTTTGTTTTATCAAGACTATTTAACATTACAAAATCGTGAATAGTTCCATTAATTCTTATGGAAGTAACTAAATTGTTAGCAAGTCTTAATTTTCTTGCAAATTCTTCTCCCTCATCTCTTAATACATCAACTTCTCCATTGATAATAAGAGTAGGAGGAAAATTACTTAATTCATCTAAAGTGGCTTTTAAAGGAGTAACTAAAATATTATTTCGCTTACTTTTATCAGGTAAATAATTATCAAAAAACCAAATCATTTCTTCTCTTTCTAAATAATAATTTTTGGCAAACTTTAAATATGATTCTGTATTAAAATTATCATCTGTAACAGGATAAAAAAGAACTAACTTTTGAATACTTAAATTTTTCTTTTTAGATAAGAAAGTTAAGCCAATGGCAAGATTTCCTCCAACACTATCTCCAGCTAGAATTAAATCATTATCATACTTAAGATTATAGTCTTTTAATAGTTTCGGAATTTGTTGTAAAATTGCAAAACATTCATTTAAAGCTTTTGGAAATATAGCTTCTGGAGACCTTGTATATTCTGGAAATGCTAAAATTGAATCTGTTCTAAAAGCAAGCTCCCTCGTCAATTTTTCATGTGTATGAAAACTTCCAAAGACGAATCCAGCTCCATGGGTATAAAAAATAATATGCTTATATTTCTTAATATCTTTTCTTCTTATAAGATATAGATTTACAGTTTCTTTATCAATCATAATTCTTATTTTGGTAATTTCTACAGGATATTTAAAAACAGGACTGTCTTGAGCTTTTTCTAAAACTTTTCTTCCTTCTTTAATAGGAATTTGATAAATCAAAGGTGGAACTTGACTTTTTTTGGTAACTTCTAAAGCCTCTTTTTCTAAAATAATATTATCATTCATAAATACCTCATATTATATTATGCCAAATTTTGTTAAATGTAAATTTAAGTAAATTTGTTGACACATTTTGTAAAAAATATGATATAATGACTAATAGATGCGTTATGGGTATTACAAAACTATCTAAAATGCAATAAAGTAGTGAAATTTCTTTATTTAATAAGAAAAATGTTTCATAAAATATCTATGAGGGGATTTGAAGTATATGAGAAAAAAATTAAATTATTTAATAATTGTATTAATAACCATTATTTTATTACCTTTTAGTGTAAATGCTAAAGATGGAATTACATTGCAACTTGATAAAACTACATTAAAACCAGGAGATTCAATTACCATTACAGTTGATTTAGACTATAATGATTCTTTACATTCTTTTGTTGGGGGTCTTAGTTTTGATGAAAATGTTTTTGAAATACCAGAGACAAGTAATTTTAAGGAATTAGACGAATGGTCTGATGTTGTTTATAATAAGGAAAACAAGAAATTTGCTTTATTAAATAAATCTGGGGATACTAAAAAACATTTGTTCATGGTGCAATTATTTGTAAAAGATAATCCTATTTCTGGTAAAACTGAAATATCATTAAATAATTCGTTTGCTTCTGATGGTAAAGAAGATATTGAATTTAATAATGCTAGTAAAACTGTAACAATTGATAATCCTAATTATCATAAAGAAAGTAATAGTTATTCTAAAAGTTCAGAAACCAAAAAAGATTTAACTGTTAAAACTTTTAAACCATTTATAATAATTGGTACGATTTTACTAGTTAGTATACTTATTGGAATAGTTATAATTAATTCAGGTCTTTTAAAAGAAACATTATCATTTAATAATGAACGGAAAAAGAAAATTACTATAACTTTAAGCATAATTTTTGTAATGCTTTTAATAATCACGATTATTTTGGTAATTATGAATGGTAATAAGGGTGATGTAAATAAAGATAATAAAAAAGACTATGAAGATGCTAAAAAAATAAATGAATATCTAATTGATATAACTAATGAAGTTGATAATGAAAACGATGTTCCTAAAAAGAATTTTGATGTAAATGGTGATGGGAAAATTACAGTAACTGATTCAGCTCAAACAGAAAAAAATACTACTAAGAAAACTAATTATAAAGTTGAACTAAAGAGTGAGAAAATTAATTATTATCCTAAGAAAAATGCCGAGGTTAAATTGAATTTTACAGCCAAGATAAATCCTAATAATGTTAAAATTAAAGAAGTTTTTGCTAATGGTAAAAAAATTAAGGTAAGTGAAAATGAAAATGGCTATTCTATTAATGTAAAAGCTCCTAATAAATCGGGTATTTATAAATATACTATTACTAAAGTTATTTTAACTAATGGACGAGAAATTGATGTTCAAGATTTAACTTTTAAAGTAGATGTCTTAAAAGATACTATGAAAATTGAAGATTTTAAGTATGAAAATGGTTCTATTAATTTGGCTATTAAAGATACAGATAAAGCTCTTAAAAATGCTCATATAAAGATTGTTAAGGGAATAGTTGATATTAATGATTTTGGGGTTGTTGCTCCTGATGATTTAGAAACACAAGAGGTAGTTTTTGAACAAGATTTAGATATTATTTCTTCTAAGATTTCAATTAAGTCAAATTTAGAATTAGGGGAAGTATATACTGTTCTTATTACAGGTAATTATGATTTAGATACTAATGAGTTAGATTCAACAAGTAACTATTATCAAAATCAGAATTTATATTATAATACTTTTACAAATGGTAAAGTTACTATTACTCCTTTAATAGATTTAGAAAATTTATATCCAAATCAAAGTGAGATTGTTAACTTTAAATTTAAGGCTTCTGTTACTCCAAAAGAAATGAGTCAGATTTTAAGTAAAGTGATAATTGATGGAGTTGAACATAAAGTTGATTATGTAGATGGATATTATATTTTAGCTATTGATGGGACTACAAATTTTGGTGAAAGAAAACATGAAATTAGTTCAGTTGTTTTAGATGATGGAACTCAAGTATTATGTAATTATGAAATTATTTATACAGTATTAAAACAAAAATTTACTTTAACAGATTTTAGGTATCATGATAAAGAAAATAAGATAACTTTTACTTTAGATGATAAAGATAAGTCTCTTAATAATGCTAAAATTGTTATAACCAAAAAAGGGGAAGATAGACCTGTTTTTGAGCATGAGTTAGATTTAACAGATACTAATTTTGAATATGAAGTAAAACTTGAAAGAGGTTTTAAATATGACATTAAAATAACGGGAAATTATGATTTAGATGATGATAATAATAATCAAAAAAATGATTATACAGGTTCATTATTTGATTATGAATTAATGGTGCATGATGTTACTTTAGAATATTTTAAAGAGTCTACTTACTATGTAAATAAAGGTGAAAAAGTTGAACTACGATTTAAAGCAAAAGCAATTCCTGAAGATACTCTTGGGACAGTTACTGAGGTTGTTATTGAAGATCAAACTTATAAGCCAACAAAGTATAGTGATGGCTCTTATGGAGTTTTAGTGCAAGCTCCAAGTGAAGCTGGAATAAAAGAATACAACATAAGTAAGGTAATATTGGGCGATGATGAAATAAGCAAAGAATTGAGTTTTAAAGTTGATGTTTTGAAAGATAAACCAAGCATAGATAATTTTTATATTGAAGAAGCAGAAAATAAATCTATGATTATATTTACTTTAAACGATAAAGATAATGCTTTAAAAGATAATGCTGGAGAAGTAATAATTAAAAATAATGATGGAGAAGTTAAAAAGTTTTCTGCTAAAAAAGGTTTGAATACAATAGATTTAAACGAATTTGCTTCGGAGTTAGAAAATGGTGGAACTTATTATGTCGATGTTAAAGCTAACTATGATTTAGATTCTTCTAAAGATAATGGCAAATATGAAAATTGCGAATATTTAATTAGTAATCATGAAATTAAAATTTATAAGGCTAAACTTACATTGGCTTTGGAAAATGATTATTACTTTAAAAAAGAAGAAACTAAACCAATTTATCTAAAGGCTATAATTACTCAAGATCCAACAATAAAAATAAAATCTTTTGTAATGAAAGATGAAGTAATAGTTGATGCTAATTATGAAAATGGATTATATTCTCTTAAGATAACAGCTCCTAAGATAGCTGGAAAAGATACATATAATATTGAAAAAATAATTTTAACTAATGATATTGTAATAGATACTCAATTAGAATTTACGATTGATGTTTTAAAAGATGTTCCTTATATTAATAAGATTAATTTTGATGATGATAACCAATCTTTAAGTTATGAACTTGTTAATATTGATAATGCTTTTAAGAGTGGAACAATTGAAATTTATGATAAAACTAATCATATTGTTAAAACGGAAGATATAAAAGATAAAGCAAGTATTAATTATAATTTCAAAGAAAATGAAACTTATAAGATTAAAATTACTGGTAGCTATGATTTAGATAGTAATTATGAAGATAATGCTAATGCTTATAATAATATTGAAATGTATGCTCATACTTTTACAATTGGTGGAGATTATAACTTTACTTTAACAAATGTAACAATTACAGATGCGTTAAAACAAAATGAGAAACCAGTTATTTCATTTACTAGTACTAATGCCAAGAATGCTAAAATTCAAAAAGTTACTTTAAATGGTAAAGAGTATGATGTTACTAATGTAAGTCGTGATAATTATGAAGTTCGATTAACTGATATTAATTCAAATCCAGGAAAATATGAAGTAACTTTTGATAGTGTTAAATTAGATACTTTGAAAACTTTTAATAATAATCAAGATTATAAGGTTAATACATTAACTTATACTATTTTAAAAGATATTCCAAGTATTACTGATATTAAACTTTCAAATAATGCTTTAGATAAGACTATTAATGTTAAGTTTAAGTTAAATGATTCTAATTTTTCTTTAGTTAAACTAACAATTGCACTTGTTGATTCAACTGATAGAATAGTAGTAAGTCGTAAAGCTACGATGGAAGAAATTTATTTTCTTGGCGATGATAAAGGTATTGACTTATCTTATGATAAAAATACAGATGGTAAATATAAAGTTAAATTTTTAGCTAATTATGAATTAGGAGATAAATATCGTTATAATAATCAGAATATTGGGGAAGGAGAGATACTCACTCAAAATAATGAAATTTATATTGATACTATTACTTTAAAAACATCTAAGTATGTTCACAAAAATCAAAAGAATTATGAAATAAGTTATGAAGTTTATGTTGGAGAAAATATAAAAACTAATAATGGTAAGACTTATACAAGACTATCAGGTATAACTATGAATGGAAATAATTATGTTTCTAATGGTGAGTCTTCAAATAGACCAAAAATTTATAAAGCTAAAATTGGTATTACAGCTCCTAATAAATCAGGTGTTTTAACCTTAAATGCTAATAGAGTTCAACTAGAATTAAATAGTTATTATGATAAAGTAAATGATTATTATTCTGTGCCAAATAAGAATATTCAAATTGAAGTTTTAAAAGATATTCCTAAAATTGAAAATTTAAAAATCAAAGAAGAAAATTATAAAGAAAAAACAGTAACTTTTGAATTTGATGTTAAATTAGATAGTAATGCTCAAACAGGAGATGAGAGTTTCAAAAATGGAAGTCTAACTCTAGGAAATATTCAAGAGACTATTGTAAGAGGTCATAATATTATAAAATTTGAAAATGTTGAAACAGATAAAAACTTAGATTTAATTTTTAAGGCTAGTTATGATTTAGATACTGATGCTTTAAATATAGATGGAGCTGATGAGAATGAGTATACTAATCAAGAAATTTATAAGACAAGTTATGGCTTATTTGATAGCACTAAATATAGTATAGCAATTACGGAAGGTAAAGCTGTAAGTAAAGATAATAATAATTATTTTGAAAAGAAAGAAGAAGTTAAATTAAACTTTAATATTATAGGTGAATTTGAAGAATTAGGTTTAAGTCCTCAAAAAGTGATTATTAAAGATAAAGAATATTCTTTAACGAAATTAGAAAGTGGTTATCAAATTACTTATGATGGTTATAATACTTTTGGTGAAAAACAAATTACAATTAGTTCAGTTATTTTAAATAATGGTAAAACTGTTAAATTAGAAAAACCTGCTAGTATTAAATTAGAAGTTTTAAAAGATATACCTAAAATAATAAACTATAAATATGAAATTAGTGGTAATAAGATAAATATTATTTCTGATTTAAAAGATAATGATGGAACTTTGATTTCAAAATTAAAACTAAAAATAACTGATGAAAGTGGAAAGGAAATAGCAACAAAAGATTATAAGAATAAAATTACGTTTGATAAAACTAATGCAACTAGATATTATGTTCAAGTGTTTGGAGATTATGATTTAGATACGGATATTACTAAAGGTAGTAACAATTATTATAGTAATATAAAACTATTAGAAGAAATAATTTCTTTAGATAATAATAATATTGAACTTAAAGATATTAATGATATTAATTTATATAAGAAAGTAAATTCTGATGGAAAAGAAGAAATAATTCTTATTGAAAAAACATCAAAGTCTGAAATAGATGAAAATAAAAATGCTTACTTTGTAGAAATTAATATGGAAAAAATGCCGAGTGTTCGAGCTAAAATCAAAGAAGTTAAAGAAAATAACAATCATTTAATTTTCATTTTAGATTATAACTATGTAACGACAGAAGATTCTAAGACTAATGATTTACAAATTGATTTTGGTGAAATTCAAAATGGTGTTGCTTATAATGAAATTCATCCAGCTACCTCTTTTGAAGTTTTACTTAAAAAGCTTCAAAGTAATGAAAATGTTACGTTAACGAAAAATTATGATGCTAGCAGTATTCCAAATGATACAAGTATTAATTATTATGTTGAATCATATTCTGGTGTTTTAGATGGTAATGGCTTTACAATTACTAATTTAAAAAAGCCTTTATTTAATAATATTACTAATGCTACAATCAAAAATTTAAGATTTGAAGATGTAACTATGCCAGCTACTTCTGGTAATGGTACAGTTGCAATTATAGCTAATAATTCAATTCTTCAAAATGTTATAATTGATAAATATTATAAAGCTAATAATGAAAGTCAAGTTGGAACGTTACTAGGTAAGGTTAAAGATTCAACAATTACTTCTTGTGCAGCTAAGAATTTTAATATCAATGCTGGTTGGGCAAATCTTCAACAAATTGGTGGATTAGTTGGAACTATGGATAATACAACTATTACTAATAGTTATGTTATTGGTAAAATTCCAGGTGGTTGGAATTTTAGAGCAGGATTAGTTGGAAATGCTAATAATTCAACGATTGAAAACAACTATATCAAAGTTGAGATTGGTTATGGTATGGGTAATGACGTTTCTTATGATATAGCATCTGGTAACAATAATATTTTTAAAAATAATATTAGTTTAGCAACTGGTTTCAAGCATAATATGTTTGCTAATTTTAAAGAAAGTCAGAATAATTATTATGTAGATGAAGAAACGGCTACTGATATTAACCAAGTAGGAGTTACTAAAATTACCAAAAATGCTATTAATAAAGAACTATTTATTGAAACTGACTTTTTAGAAGAAATATGGAATTTAGATAATGTATCTTATGATAATCTTCCAATTTTTCAAACGGAAAAATATAATGGGTTAAAAGGTACTGATAATAATAACTTTGATGAAACTAAAATAATTTTATATAAAAACTTAGCTAAATTAATGCCTTTCTATAAAACTGATAAGATAATTGAATTAGCTAAAAATATCAATGATAAGGATTTAAATAGTAAAGAAATAGTTCATATTTTACCACTTGATTCTAAAGGTAACATTGTAAATTACTTAACAACTGATAATGTTAAGAGAATAAGTAAAATTAAAATAGTTTATCAAACTAAAGAACATAAAGAGTACAAAGTTACTTATGATAAAACTTATGATATGGTAGCAAGTTTCCGAATTCCTGATTTAAAAATAGATTATAACTATAATCATTATGTAATTGATAATAATTCCCAAGTGGTTATAAATTTAACTAATTATTTAAAAAGTTTAAATTATACAGAAAATTTAGATGTTTTAACAGCTACTGCTGATAGTAGAATATATAAAGATTTCTATAATGAAACAACAAGCAAAGAATTAAAAGAATTTGTTCTTAAATTCTTATCTAATAGTAATTATACTAATACCTTAAATGATGATATAATTAATAGTTATATAGAAGAAAATGTTAAGAAAAATAATAAAATTGAAAAAATACTTTATATGTATAATTACTTAAGACGTTTCTATGATTTAAAAATAGATGGTCTAAACCTTTATGACTTTATGTTATTTAATATGGAAGGTTTTGATGAATCTTTAACACCTATGAAAGTTACAGAGTTATATTTTGCTGATAGTAATAATTTTGCAACTAATGTAACAGGAACTAAATATGCTGAAATTCTTGGAAGTTATACAAAACAAGATACGATAGCTAAATTCTTAGAATATATGGTAACTGAATTTGGTGATGGAGATCTTGACAAATGGACGAGAGAAGAGTTTAAAGGTTATTTAGTTGAACTTCCAGTTAAAGGGATGGAGGATAAAATTCAATATACCTTATGGGATCACTTTAGTAATGAAGATGCTAACTATAAACCACATCGAGCTTATGATATGATGTTACCAATCTTAACACTTCCTAAAAATGCAGCTTATATTATTTCAACACCTGTACAGTATATAATAGGAGCAGAGAGAAGTTATATTGAAAATCCTGATGATAATAAACAGCAAAGTATTTTAAGACGAAGAATTCAGAGTTATGCTAATCGAATGAGTGATTATTATAATACAGCTTATAAATTGTTAAGAGACCCTAAGTTATTTAATGATATTCATACTTTCCATCTTGATAAGAGATTTGCTTATGATGAAAATGGAGCTTTAGTATATCAACAAGTTGGAACAGAAGAACCATTCCATAAGAACTTTAATGAAGTTACTAATCGTTGGCAAACAAGTGATGGTAATGCAGCTGTTGCTTGGGGAGATAGAATTGATTGGAGTGCCGAAGGGTTATTAGATGGTTATATTGATGCTAATCTTGCTAATGAATTAAATAAACCAGTACAAGAGTATACTTATCATACCTTTACACATGAAACAGCTCATAATATTGATGCTAGATTATTCTTAAAGAATAACGGTCGAAGATTTGATGCTGGTGGAGAAGATTATGCTGATAGTAACTTAATGCAATCATTTGGACCAAATGATATTGTGATGAATTTATCAGTATATTTTGATAAAGGTACTGAAGTTGGCTCAAGTTTAACTCCTGAAAGAATTAATACTCCAGAGAAAATTCATGATTTCTATGATAAAGTTTTCCAAACAATTTATGTTATGGATTACCTTGAAGCTAAAGCTTTCTTACAATTAAGTTCTGAAGATAAAGAAGAAATTGGTATTAAGGTAACTTATCCAAATGAAGAAAAATATCAAGCTCTAGGTAATAAATACCGAGCTCGACAAACTACAGGATTTAATCAAATTACAGCTTCTGAATGGGAAAAAATGAATTTAACATCAATTAATGATTTGATTGATAATAAAATAATGAAATATGCTGGGGTTTATAAATATTCATCACGTGGCTCTAATTCATATGGTGGAGAGGGTATTAATACTGCTCACTGGTATCAACCAAATAATCCTGATGGAAGACCTGATTCTTATGCTTTAAAATGGCTTGCTTATGAAATGTTAGGCTATAAAGGTTATCAAGATGGTTATGTTGAATACTATAGTAATATTCATTCTATAAGAAAAAGCATTTATAAAAATATTGATAAACCTGAAAATGGCATGATGGAAGTTGATTATAAAACAGATGATATGGCAATTCAAAGAATTTCTAATCAAGAATATCAAAATATTGATGAATACAAAAAGGCAAGATTTAAAGAAGTTGAAGATAAATTACCTTATCTTAGAAAAATCAATGCTAATGAGTATGTGCAAAAATTATATGATGCATTAGTTAAAGATGCTTTAGCAACCAGAACTACTTTAGCAGAAAAAATGGAAAAAGACCCTAATTGTTTAAATAATTATTGGTGTCGAGTTGATGTAGTTAAACAAAGAAGTTATCCAGAAAGTACAAAAGTAAGACAAGAAATTTACTATACACTTAAAGAATTAACTAATGATTTTGAAGAAGAAATTTATGCTGATGAAATTCAACAAAAAATTGATTTAAAAATAAATAAATAATCATATTTCAGTAAAACTCACATTCTTAATTGGAGTGTGAGTTTTTAATTATTCTATCTAGTCTTAAGATATTATATTGGTATTTAATTATATAATAAAGTTTACATTTTTTAAAATTAATTAACAAAGTATAAGTTTTATTGTAAAGTGTATTATAATTAATTGAAAATAAAATTGATTGATAAAAATTTACATTAATTATCTATATTTTCCTATTTATCAAAAAAACAAGACATAAAGTTAAAAGTATGATATAATGAATTCATTGGAGGGAGAGTATATGTCTAAAGTTTTAATTGTTGATGATGACAAAGATATATCAGAGCTGATTGCTTTAATATTAAAAAAAGAACAAATTGAATCGAAAATAATCAATAATCCAATTACAGCTTTAGAATTTATAAAAGACCCAAATTTTGATTATGATTTAATATTACTTGATATTATGATGCCTAATCTAAGTGGAACAGAATTATGTTCAAAAATTAGAGATAATTTAAATATTCCTATTATATTTGTTTCAGCTAAAAGTGAAATGGTAGATAAAATTGTTGGTTATGAAATAGGTGGAGATGATTATATTACAAAACCATTTGATAATACGGAGCTTTTGTTAAAAGTTAAGTCACATTTAAGATCGCATAAAAGAACTAATGATAATCAAAAAGGAAAAATAATTCGTATTGGGGAAATAACTTTAAATATTGAAAGCTATGAAGTTAAACGAAATAATCAAAAAATTGATTTGTCAACTAGAGAATTTGAACTTTTAAAATATTTAATGGAAAATGCAGGAATTGCTCTTTCTAAAGAACAAATATTTGAAGCAGTTTGGGGAAGTGATTATGGTGATATTGGAACAGTTGCTGTTAATATAAAAAATTTACGAGATAAATTAGATGATGATGATAAATATATTTTAACGATATGGGGATATGGATATAAATTTGTAAAGAATGTGGTAGATGATGAATAAATTATTTAGAAATCATAAAGTAAGACGAAATTTTATTATTATATTACTATTTATTGTATTAGTTAATGTTATTTCTTTAATATTTTGGTATAAAATTAAAATAAAACCTAAATTACAAAGTTTTGAAAATATGAAAACAACCATTAATGAAAAATTAAGTAGTGATTATTCTTCATTTTTAGAGCTTGAAAATACTTTGAGTAAATTAGAACAAAAATATGGTATTGTTTTTAAAGTAACTGATGAAAATAAAAAAATAATAAAAGGCAATAATCTTGATAAGAATAGTATGCAGATATTTAGTAGTTTTACGAGAACAAATGATAGTTTATATATGATTGATGCTTATTTTCCTAAAAATATTACTATAGTAAATTTAATAATATCTTTAGATGCTTTTCAAATTATTGTCATATTAATATTAATGCTTTCAGCTTATATTTTTATCGAACATTATTTTATTACACCAATTGAAAATATAATTAATGATATTCGAAATTATAAATTTGGTAAAAAACCGATTAGAAAAGAAGTAAATAATGAACTTGATGTTATTCAAAATGAATTTGTTAATTTAGTTGATTCTTTAGAAGAAGAAAAACAAGAACAAAAACGAATTATAGCTAGTATCTCTCATGATATAAAAACTCCTCTTACATCAATTATTGGTTATTCCACTTTAATGAAAGATAGTTCTTCTTTAAAAGAATTAAAAGAATATAGTACTAAAGTTCATGATAAGGCTTTACATATAAAAGATATTTTATTAACATTTGATGATTATTTGGTAAATTATGATAATAAAAAATTAAATTTAACAGTTGTTAGTGTAAAAGATATTATAAAAGCATTAAATGATGATTATAAAATTGAGTTAAATAATAAAAATATTGATTTCAAGATTACAAGTAATTGTGAAAATGCTAAATTGAATATTGATGTTTTAAAAATAAAAAGAGTTTTTTCTAATATAATTTCTAATAGTATAAAGTATGTACCTAAAAATGGTAGTATTGATATTTCTATTAAAAAGAAAAATAATTTTATTGAATTTTTAGTTGCTGATAATGGAGTAGGGGTAGCTAAGGAAAACTTAAATAAAATATTTGATCCATTCTTTACAACGGATGCCTCTAGGAAAATATCAGGTTTAGGTTTATCAATATGTAAAGAATTTATTGAAATTCATGATGGGACAATTCAAGCTATTAACAATAATGGCTTAACAATTAAATTTAAATTACCCATATATGATGATAAAGTATTTGAAAGTATAGACAATTAAGTATTATTTTAATAATTCTTAATAAAATAATTATGAATTATTAAGAATTAAATAATAAAATGTTTATAAAGAGAAGGAGAATTATGATTACAGTTATTAGTTTATTTTGGATGTTTTTAGTAAGTTCATTTTTAGGTTTTATTGTAGAAACGTTATGGTGCATAATTCGATATAGAAAAATTGAATGGCGAAAAAGTTTGATTTATGAGCCACTTATTCCTATTTATGGAGTTGCAGGTCTGATTATTTTTTTGATATGTAGTAGCTTGAAAATTAAAGATAATATTAGTATATTTTTAATTGGTTTTGTAATTAGTACTATTGTTGAATATATTTTTAGTGTTTTACAAGAAAAAGTGTTTGGAACAACTTCTTGGAACTATGATAAATTTCCTTTAAATTTAAATGGAAGAGTTAATTTTTTATATTCTGTTTTATTTGGATTTGTAGCAGTTGCACTATATAATTGGTTTTTATTACCAGTTTCACGGTTTTTTAATTCTTTGAGTTTAAATAAAATAGTTATTATAATATTTACCTTTACAGTGATATTTTTCTTGTATGATGTCTTTGTTTCACTTATTGCATCGTTTAGAATGAAAGAACGAAGGAATAATATTAAAAGAGATGGTAAATTTTGGAATTATATAGATAAAAAATATAATGATGACTTCTTAAAAAAAATATATCCAAATATAACGGTAATTCATTAAAAAATGATTAGAAGGTGATGAAGAATGGATTATTTTGTAATTTATGGATTAACTTTTATAACTCTGATAATAACAATTCTAGCTCAAATACTTGTAACAATTACTTATAATAAATATTCTAAAATTAAAAATGAAAGGAATTTAACGGGAGAATATGCAGCTAGATATATTTTAGATAAAAATGGGTTAGAAAATGTTTCAGTAGTTGAAGTGAATGGCTATTTAAGCGATCATTATGATCCAAAGAAAAAAGAAGTTAGGTTATCCCAAAAAAATTATCATGGCACCTCGATTGCTAGTGTAAGTGTAGCTTGTCATGAGTGTGGTCACGCTCTGCAAGATAAAGAAGGATACTTTTTTCTAAAAGTTAGAAGTGCTTTAGTACCAATTGTTAATTTTTCATCATATGCTGGTTATTTTGCAATTTTATTAGGAGTATTATTTGGAGCAATTAATTTAATCTGGATTGGTATTTTACTTGAAGTAGTTATTTTGTTATTTCAACTAATAACTTTACCAGTTGAAATTAATGCTAGTTCTAGAGCTTTAAAAGAACTTGACTATGCCCATTTTTTTAAAAGTAAGGAATTAAAAAGTGGTAAGAAAGTTTTGACGGCAGCTGCCTTTACTTATGTTGCTAGTGTTGCTACAACTTTAATTCAACTATTAAGATTAATATTTATGTTTGGAAGAAGAGAAGATCGATAATGAATACGAAATACCCTACCTTAAAGGATTTTAATAAAGTTAAATTATATTACAGTTCTGCTTTAAAACAGTTACAAACAGAATTAAATGTTATAAATGATGAGCTTAACACTTTAGAAGATATACCTCCAATTGATCATTTAACAACAAGAATAAAAACTTTTTCTAGTATTGGCTCCAAAATGCAAAGAAAAAATATCAAATTAACAATTGAAAATACCTTTTTATTAAATGATATAGTGGGAGCAAGAATTGTTTGTAATTTTATAGATGATGTTTATGATGTTGTTAAAAAAATAAAATCAAGAAATAATTTAAATATTATTATGGAAAAAGATTATATTAAAAAGCCTAAACCGAGTGGCTATCGAGGATATCATATTATTGTTAATATTCCCATTGTAATAAATGAGATAAAAAAAGATATTAATTGTGAAATTCAAATTAGGACTACAGCTATGGATTTTTGGGCTGCTTGTGAACATAAACTAAACTATAAATCTACGTGTATGTCTGAAAATGATAAAAATGAACTTCAAAAAATTGCTTTGGATGTTTGGAATATGGATGTTTCAATGAATAAATTGGCAAGAAAAAGAAAAAAAACGGATTCTTTAGAAAGAAAAAAAGAAACTGAGATAAAATTATTAGATAATTTATTAGATAGGAGAATTCAAGATGAAATATAAAATTCAAAAATTTATGTCTTTAAGATATGGAGTCGATGATTTATATATATTTTTATTTAAAATATGTATAGTATTACTTATTTGTAGATTATTTATAAAAAATAATATTTTTACAATATTAGAATTACTTATATTTATAATAATGTGTTTTAGATTTTTTTCAAAAAATATTTATGCGAGAAGACTTGAAAATCAAAAATTTTTAAAGTTAAAAGAAAGTTTAGGAAAACCATTTCTTAATATTAAAAGAAATCTTCAAGATAAAACTCATATTTATAAGAAATGTTCTAAATGTAAGACAACGTTAAGACTTCCATTACCAGCTAAGATTGGTATAAAATATACTAAATGTCCTGATTGTGGAAAGAGAGTTAGACTTTTAGCTTTAAAACATAAAAGAAGTTGATAGAATAGAAAGGATGAGTTATGGTGGATAGTTCTTAGAAAAAGTTTTATAGTTAATTACTTATTATA
>CAYTGK010000007.1:0-18969 GCA_964437305.1 uncultured Muribaculaceae bacterium | reverse complement strand
TTCAGCTGACATTTCTAAATTAAAAATAGCAACTGATTTTTTTAAACTAACTGCAACATGAGTTGCAATATTTAAAGCAAAAGCTGTTTTTCCCATGGAAGGACGAGCAGCCAAAATAATAAGTTGGGTTTCGTGAAGTCCTGATGTTAACTTATCAAAATCAATAAACCCTGTTGCTAACCCAGTAATTTCTCCCTTAGATTCTGCTAATTCTTCCAATTTTTTTTGAACATTATAAATAACATTTTTTATATTTTTAAACTCCGTTGAACGTTTATCTTTAACAACACTCAAAATTTTTCTTTCTGCTTCATCTAATGTCTCACTGATATCTTTTTCTGTATTATATCCAAGCTGATTAATATCATTAGAAACTTCTATTAATTTTCTTCTTAAACTATTATCTACAACTATTCTTAAATAATAATCAATATTAGCAGCTGTTGATTCAGTATCTAAAACTTCAGTTAAATAAATAACTCCTCCAATTTCTTCTAAAACTCCTTTATTTTTAAGTTCATTAGTCAACATCATCATGTCAATTGGAATATTATTTTCATATAAACTTTTTAAAGCTAAAAATATTTTTCGATTATTGTCATAATAAAATGCATTTTCATCAATTGTTTCAAAAGCCTTATCAAGAGCTTCATTTGATAAAAACATAGCACTTAACACTGCTTGCTCAGCTTCTTTACTGTTAGGTACATTTCTTAACATAATTACCTCCCGTTGCTATTTGTATGAACTTTTAACTCTCCTTTAATATCTTTATATAATGTTATTTTAACAATATATGTTCCTAAAGAATTAATATTAGTTGTTTCAATTTGCTTTTTATCAATAATAAAACCCAATTTTTCAAGTTCTTCTTTTATTTGTTTAGTACTAATACTACCAAACATCCTTCCATCCTTAGAACTTTTTACATTAAAATTCAAAGTTACTTTTTCTAACTTTTCTTTTAATTTTAAAGCATTATCACGATTTTTTTCATCTTGTTCTTTATCTTTTTCTTTTTGTTCTTTTAATTTATTTAAACTACCTTCAGTCTTTTTTATAGCATAACCTTTCTTAATTAAAAAATTAATTGCATAACCATCACTAACCTCTTTTATTTCCCCTTTTTTTCCTTGTCCCTTTAAATCTTTTAAGAATATAACTTGCATATACCCTCCCTAAATTGCTAAAAATATTATAACATCATTAACTTAATAAGTAAACAAGAAAAAGCTACCCTTTATTTTTTTCTGATTTATTATTAAGAAATTTTTTATTCTAACTTAGTACATTTTTAATAAAAAAGAGAATATTTATTCGACATTCTCTAATTTTTTTTATAATTCACTTATCTATTTATCAAACTTCTAACCAACACTATCTAGCAAATAGTCAAGAACTGATATATCATTTTTTAAAACTTCAATTACTTCTTCTTTATTATAATCTTCAATATTCTTTTTTAAATAATTAAAATCTATTAAAAAAATATCTAATCTATTAATAAGTAAAGTATTAATATCAAATCCTAAACTCTTAAAATACTCTAAAACTTTCTTAACATTATCTTCATGATAAATAATATCCATAAGCATCTCATTACTATATTTTTCTTCTAACTTTCTAATAACATCCATACTAACATATTTCTTTAAAAACTCCATTATTTATCACCCCTTTTAAATTGATTATCAATCATTGTAGTATCAACTTCTAAGTTTCTTGCTAAATTAATAGCTTCAATATCGGTTATTTCATTATTATTAATATATTTATCTAGTACATTTAAAACTAAAATATCAAATTCAAATTTACTTAATAAAGTATCATTGGTAATTGCAAATAAAAGTCCTTCTAAATAGTTAATATTCTCAATATTATTATTTAAAAAACTCTGAAATAAACGAATAACTTTATTTCTGGAAATTAAAATATTTGCAATATTATAAACATTTTCTTCTTGAAGATAATTACTATCTAGAGCTTTAAGTAAGTTTATTATAACTCGATTATCAATTATACCAGGTTTAGTTATTTCTAATTTTTTATAAAACTCAGTTTCAAATCTAGGAGATTTATAAGTAGGAACTAAGTCTTTATAATTTTCTTCATTAATTATATAACCATTTATTGAAGTAATTTCTTTAACTAAATATCCCTTTTTTATTTGTAAATTATTATGTTTTGCATAGTAAATTCGGTGAAATAAAGATTTATCTTTATTTAATATTGCTTGAGGAAATTGTTTTAAATAACTATATAAGCCAGCCTCTATAAACCTATCTATTTTCCTATCAATATTTTCATCAATAACACTTAAAGCATTAGGAATTGTAATATTAATATTATATTTGGTAAATGTTTGCAAATTAGTAATTAATACTTCTGTAGGAGTATAAAATAATTCCTCCCAATTTTCATATAAATCTGGTATATTATATCCTAAATCAACTAATAATTTAACATTCTTAGTAAATGTTTCAAAACAACCTGTAATTCTTTCATAAAAATCATCTTTTAGATAATTTTTTGGTATAGTAAAACCTTCATTAAGATAAAACATTGGTAAAATAACATCTAAATCTAACTTAACAGAATTAGCTATTTTAAAAACTTTTTCAATATTACTAAGAGGGGCAATTAACATTAAAGTTAAATTTTTATTTCTATCAGCTCGCTTTAAAAAATCATATTCTTTTATTGAACTTAAATATTTTAATTTCTTTTCTAATTCATAGATATCTATATTGTTTAATAAAATATATTCATATTCTGATAATTTAGTTTCATAATCGTATTTTATTAATAAATTACTTATATTCTCAAAATTTTCTTCTTTAACTTTAACAATTGCTTCTTTATTATGTTTATCTATTTCTAATGCAATATCACAAATTGTTGAAATATCTAAATCTTTTTCTCTTAATATTTCTTCAATTAAAGATAAATCTGTAATAAAAGTATGTTTATCATTTATACTTTTATCTAGTTTTTCAAGTCTTACTAATAAACTATTAATATCTTTAATACTAATATATTTAGATTTTAAAGTTTCTAAACTAGCAAGAAGACTCATCTTAAATTCTTTATAGTCAGGATTTGAAAATAAATCATTTCTCATCATATAATTAACAGTTGTCTCAATCTGTTCTTTTGAATATTTCTCATATTTTGCTTCTTGTAAAAAAGCAAGTAATTCTTGAACATCTAAAGTTTTAAAATATTTTTCTTCCTTTAAAGCTATTATTAATTGTGTTAGTTTTTCATTCTTGAAACTAGAATCTTTTAATTTTTCTTTTTCTAATTGATAATTTTTTACTAATTCTTGTAACATAATATCACCTCTTAATTGCATCTGGTTTATAATATTCAGTATGAAATTTTTCAAAGAAATCATTTTCTCTTTGTTTATAATTTTGAAGTATAATATTTAAATATTCTAAATTAGTCATTTGTTGATTATAAGGACAAACCTTATTTGGTCCCATTTTTCCTAATTTTAAAGCATCAATTAAAGCTTTATATTCATATTCTTGAATTCTACTTTCAACACTTTGTTTTAAATCTTTTTCTTCTGCAATACCTAACATTATAATAATAACTTTATCATTTAGAATTTGATAAAAAATACTAAGTGTCTTGTCATTAGATAATGATGATTTAATTTCTAGCATATTAACTGACTGAACATCAGGAAAAGGTATTTCATATATTATTTCATCATATTTTAATTCTAATAATTTTTTATATAATTTTTTAAAAATATTTACTGAACAAGTATTATTTTCAATTTCTTCCTCATCTTTCATTACCGAATTTAAAAATATTAAATCACGCCCTTTTTGAACTTCAACTATTTCATTATCATCATAACTATCTTCATAATTATCAATTATATTATCAACTTCTAAAACTTTTTGCTTAATTTTCATCTCAAGTTCTATTATATTATCTTTAAAATATTCTGGCTCAGATTTACAAAATTCATAATCTTCTTTTAATTCTTTTAAATCATCGTGAACTTTTATTAATTTTGCTTGACATATATATTTTTCTTCTTGGTAATTATTATCTTTTTGAATTTTCATCTTAAAATAATCTATTTTTTTTAAATAAACAGTTATTAACTCTAAATAATTAATTTTCTCATTTTCTTCAATATTTAAAGCTACTGTTTCTTTATTAATGCTAGTCTCTGGAACTTCTGTTGAAACTTTAACTTGACTATAAGTCATTAAATTTTTATCTAAAGTACTCATTAGAATTTTCAAAGTTAGCTCTTTTGATAAATTTAACTCTCTTATCATTCTAACTAAAGTTTCCATATCAATTTCTACATTATTTATAAGCATCAATTTAATATCATTAATAGATTTTACCATAGTATTGTATTTATTTTTAATTTGTTTATATTTTTCAATTTTTTGGTTTTTATATTCAATTATTTTTAAATAAATATCTTTAATAAACATCAAAAAATTTTTTAAATCAGTATCTTTGATTATTAAGTTATTCAAATTAAGTCCTTGATTTTTATAATAATAATCAAAAGCTTTTGGTATCATATCGCTTTCTTCTTTAGTTAAATTTAATCTAGGTATTAAAGCCTCAATTTTCTTTAATTTATCATTATCAAGTTGACTTAATATATCTAAGTTTAAATTTAAATCAGGAACACTTGCAAAAAAGTCTTCCATTTCAATCCTAATTTTGGATAAACTATTTTGATATTTTTCTATTAATTCATCCAACTCTTTCATAAGTATCACACCCTTATTATATATAATAACATATTTTACGATAAAAAAAAATAGAAATTTGAAATTTCAAGTTCCTATTTACATTTTATTTATTAGTATATGGTAATAAGGCAATTGCTCTTGCTTTTTTAATTTGTTCAGCAATATGTCTTTGATGTTTAGCACAAGCACCTGTTACACGACGAGGTAAGATTTTTCCTTTATCATTAATATATTTTTTTAAAATTTCAACATCTTTATAATTTATATCTTTACCTGTTGTACACATATAACATACTTTTTTCTTTTTTCTATAAAATTCTGCCATTTTATCCTCCTATCTAAAAGGGTAACTCACTGTCATCTATTTCTATTTTATCTCCAAAATCTTTAAATGGATCGCTTTCTTCATCAGTACTTGGAGTTGAATCTGCAAAATCATATGGTGTTAATTCAGCATTATTAGAACTTGGAGCAGAAGTTGTCATAGTTGCATTTCCTTCTACTTGATTTTCTCTTGAACCTTTTGTATCTAAAAACTGGAATTCATCTATTATAACATCAGTTGTATATCTCTTTGTACCATCTTGAGCATCATAAGACCCTGTTTGAATTCGACCACTAACAGCAATTTGACTCCCTTTTACTAAATATTTTTTCATTGTTTCAGCACGATTACCAAAAGCTACAATATTAATAAAATCTGTTTCTTTTTCCCCATTTTGATTAGTAAATTGTCTATCAACTGCAAGTGAAGTACGCATTATAGCATTATTATTAGTACCATATCTTAACTCAGGATCTCTTGTTAATCGTCCTACTAAAAATACTTTGTTCATAAATTACTCCTATTCTTCTACTTTAACTACAATATGTTTAATTATATCTTCGTTAATGTTTGCAACTCTATCAAATTCTTGAACTGTTTCAGGTAAACATTCAACTTCTAATAAAAAATAATTACCAATCTTGAAGTCTTTAATTTCATAAGCTAATTCTCTTTTTCCCATATCCTTTTCTGACTTGATTTTTGCTCCTCCATCTTCAAGAATTTTTTTCATATTTTCTAAAACCTTTAAAGTAGCTTCTTCTTCAAGAGTTGGTTTTACAATAAACATTACTTCATAATTACGCATTTTTTGCACCTCCTTTTGGACTTACGGACCTATTAATAGGCCAAGAAGTATTAAAGTAACTAAATTACTTCGTACATAATATAACATATTTACTTAATTTTGGCAATTAAAATTATATTTTTTTTTATTTTTTTATGATTAGTGTTACTATTTATAGTCATTTTTAAAATGAAAATTCTTATTTTATAACAATTTATTAAAAATATATTATAAAAGTAATTAAAATTTAATATTTATATTTAATTATTTACTATTATAATGTTGATAAATATCAAGATAAAAGTTAATAAAAGGTATAGTAAAAATATTATAAATTTTGGTATCAAAGACATATTAGAAAATTTAACTGTGAATAGTAACAGTTAGTATAGATAATGTTATATTTATATTTCAAAACTAATATATTAAATACATTAAGTTAAGTTAGTATTTGATTATGTTTCAAAACTAATATATTAAATATCTTAAGTTAAGTATTAATATTTGATTATATTTCAAAACTAATATATTATATGTTACATGACGTAGCAAAATACGAAAAGAATAAAAATATGAATTTATTAAAGAACTAAATTTAAAACATTTTAAGTCATTATTGTAAATTTTATATAACTAAAATCAGACTTTTTTCATTTATCAGTCATAAAGTATAATAGACATTAAAAAAGAAAACTATTTCTAGTTTCCTTTATCAAACTGATTTTCTAATACTTCAAGAGGTTCTCCATCTTGAAAAGCTGTTTCAAGGTCAAAATCAACATTTTGATAAGCTTTAATACCTGTTCCAGCAGGAATTAATTTACCAATAATAACGTTTTCTTTTAAGCCCTGCAAATGGTCAACTTTTCCTCTGATAGCAGCATCGGTTAAGATACGTGTTGTTTCTTGGAATGATGCAGCTGATAAGAATGAATCTGTTTCAAGTGAAGCTTTTGTAATACCAAATAAGACTGGTACACCAGTTGCTGGTTTCTTTCCTTCAAGAATAGCTTTTTTATTACCATCCGTAAATTCAAAGAAATTAACAAGTGAACCTGGAAGTAACTCTGTATCTCCTGATTCCACAATTCGCATTTTAGATATCATACGTCTAGCAATAATTTCAACGTGTTTATCACTAATTTCAACACCCTGACTACGATAGGCATTCTGAACTTCTTTTAAGATATATTCTTGCGTTGTTAAAGGGTCAGTTACTACTAATAACTCTTTAGGATTAATAGCTCCTTCCGTTAATTTATCACCAGGATTAACCATATCACCTTTTGCAACTCTTAATTTAGCACCATAATTTGTAATATGTTCTTTAGTTTCTAAATCATTTTTAACACTAATCTTGAACTTACCATGGTCTTCAACAATTTTGGTTACTTTACCACTAATTTCAGCAATTGTAGCTTTTCCTTTTGGATTACGAGCTTCAAATAACTCTTGAACACGTGGAAGACCTTGAGTAATATCTTCACCACCTGCAACACCTCCAGTATGGAAAGTACGCATGGTTAACTGAGTACCTGGTTCGCCAATTGATTGAGCAGCCATAACACCAATAGCTTCCCCAATTTCTACAACATTACCAGTTGCTAAGTTCCGACCATAGCACTTGCAACATACACCATTCCTTGTTGCACAAGTTAAAACTGAACGTATTTCTACTTCTTCAATACCAGCCTCAATTATCTTTTCAGCAATTGATTCTGTGATTAATTCATTTCGATTAACAATAACTGCTTGGGTTTCTGGGTGAACAATTTTCTTATTAGCATAACGTCCAATAATTCTATCATATAATTTTTCAATGACTGAACCATTTTTATCATTAATGAAAGCACGTACTAAAACACCTTGGTCAGTTCCACAATCATCTTCTTTAACAATAATGTCTTGACTAACATCAACTAAACGTCTAGTTAAGTATCCTGAATCAGCTGTTTTTAAAGCCGTATCAGCACTTCCTTTTCTAGCACCATGAGTTGATAAGAAGAATTCAGATACTGATAAACCTTCTCTAAATGATGATAATACTGGAATTTCAACTGGTTCACCATTTGGTTTAGCCATCAAGCCACGCATACCAGCAAGTTGAGTAAAGTTTGAAATATTACCACGAGCTTTAGAATTCATCATCATGAAAATTGGGTTATCAACATCCGTTTTAGCATATTCTTCAAGCTCTTTCTGAACTTCATCTTTGGCATTATTCCAAGTAGCAATTACTTTCTCAAATCGTTCATCATTAGTAATCAAACCACGAGTATATTGTTTATTAATTGTATTAACCATTTTATTAGCTTCTTCAACAATTTTTGCTTTATTTTTACTAACAGTAACATCAGCTGCTGATACAGTAATACCAGCAATTGTAGAATACTTAAAACCTAAATCTTTTAATCTATCTAGCATCATTGAAGTTTCTGTTGTTTTATAACGTTTAAAAGTTTGAGCAATAATGCTTTCAAGTGTACCTTTAGCAAAAGGTTTAACAAGAGGCATCTCACTAATAGCTTCTTTAATATTTGTACCTCTTTCTAAGAAATACTTATTAGGTGTAATTTTTTGAATATTTTCATCAGTTGGTTCATTAATATAAGCAAATGAATCTGGTAAAATTTCATTAAAAATAAGTTTCCCTGGAGTTGTTACTAAATATTTACCTTTTTGACTTTCTGTAAATAATTTATATTTAAACGAATTAACAGGTAAAGCAATTCTTGTATGAAGAGTAATTTCTCGTCTTTCATAAGCCATGATTGCTTCATTTGAATTTTTGAAAACTCTACCTTCACCAGGAAGTCCAGCTTTTTCCATCGTTAGATAATAGTTACCTAAAACCATATCTTGACTTGGGGTAACAATGGGACTACCATCTTTGGGATGTAAAATGTTGTTAGCACCTAACATTAATAGTCTTGCTTCAGCTATAGCTTCTTCTGATAAAGGTACATGAACAGCCATTTGGTCTCCATCAAAGTCAGCATTAAAAGCCGTACAAACAAGAGGGTGTAATCTAATAGCCTTACCACCAATTAACTTTGGTTCAAAAGCTTGAATACCAAGTCTATGTAATGTTGGAGCTCTATTTAACATAACGGGGTGTTCTTTAATAACATCTTCAACAATATCCCATACAACTGGATCTTTATTTTCAATTAAACGTTTAGCAGCTTTAATATTAGAGGCTAAATTACGTTGAACTAAGCCATGAATTACATGAGGTTTGAATAATTCTAAAGCCATATCTTTAGGAATACCACATTGATACATCTTTAAATCTGGTCCTACGACAATAACTGAACGACCTGAATAATCAACACGTTTTCCTAGTAAATTTTGACGAAATCTTCCTTGTTTACCTTTTAACATACTAGAAAGAGATTTCAAAGGACGATTTCCAGCTCCAGTAACACTTCTTCCACGTCTTCCATTATCAAATAAAGAATCAACTGCTTCTTGTAACATACGTTTTTCATTTTGAATAATAATTTGAGGAGCATTTAAATCAATTAATTTTTTTAATCTATTATTACGATTAATAACTCGTCTATATAAATCATTTAAATCACTAGTTGCAAACCTACCACCATCAAGTTGAATCATCGGTCTTAAATCAGGAGGTATAACAGGAATACAATCCATTATCATCCATTCTGGTTTATTATCAGATTTATAGAATGCATCTAGGACATCAACTCTTTTTAAAAGACGAACTCTTTTTTGTCCCTGAGCTGTTTCAAGTTCTTTCTTGATTTCATTGATTTCTTTTTCAAGATCAACTTGTTTTAATAATTCTTTAATAGCTTCGGCTCCCATTCCAACTTTAAACCCATCGCCATACTTCTCATAATAAGCACGATATTCTTTTTCCGATAAAGTTTGTTTATTTTCAAGAGGTGTAATACCTTTATCAATTACAACATAACTTACAAAGTATAATACTTCTTCTAAGTCTCTTGGAGACATATCAAGAACAAGTCCCATTCTACTTGGTACTCCTTTAAAATACCAAATATGACTTACTGGACTAGCAAGTTCAATGTGTCCCATTCTTTCACGTCTAACTTTAGAACGAGTAACTTCAACTCCACAACGATCACAAACAATATTCTTATATCTTACACGTTTATACTTACCACAAGCACATTCAAAATCTTTTGTCGGTCCAAAAATTTTTTCACAATATAGTCCATCGCGTTCTGGACGGAGAGTTCGATAGTTAATAGTCTCAGGTTTTTTAACCTCACCATAACTCCAAGAACGTATCATTTCTGGAGAAGCAATACCTATTTTTAAGGCTTCAAACTTATTAACTTCTATCATTATAACTCTCCTCCTTCTACACGGTCAAATTCCCGTTCATCAACATTATCAAGTTCATTATCCGCAAATTCATTGTCATCATCATTATAATCATTATCATAGTTATCATTATAATTTTCTTCATCTTCATTTGAATAATCTTGGCTATCATTTTCAAGATCATCATCATCATCTTCATCCTCGTCATTATCAAATGAAGTATTGCCTTGTAATTCTATTTCATCAATATCTAATTTAACATCTTCTTTATATTCTTCTTCTTCAATTTGTTTTAAATCTAAGACTTGGTTTTCATCATTAATAATCTTAATATCTAATCCTAAAGCTTGGAATTCTTTCATCAATACTCTAAATGACTCTGGTACTCCAGCTTGATTAATATCTTGACCCTTAACAATAGCTTCATATACTTTAACTCGACCAACGATATCATCCGATTTTACAGTTAGAATTTCTTGTAGAGTATGAGCTGCTCCATAAGCATATAAAGCCCAAACTTCCATTTCCCCAAATCTTTGACCACCAAATTGAGCTTTACCTCCAAGTGGCTGTTGTGTAACTAAGGAATATGGTCCAGTTGACCTAGCGTGTAACTTATCATCAACCATATGATGTAATTTAATCATATACATAACTCCAACAGCAATTCGATTTTCAAATGGTTCACCAGTTCGTCCATTATAAAGAACAGTCTTTCCATCAGGATCCATACCTGCTTCTTCCATCATAGCTTGAATATCTTCGTTCTTTGCTCCATCAAAAACAGGAGTAGCTACATGAACATTTAATTTTTTAGCAGCATAGCCTAAATGAAGTTCAAGAATTTGTCCTATATTCATACGACTTGGAACTCCCATCGGATTAAGCATAATATCAACTGGAGTTCCATCAGGCAAGAATGGCATATCTTCTTGAGGTAAAATTAAGGAAATAACACCTTTATTACCATGACGTCCTGACATTTTATCCCCAACTTGAATCTTTCTCTTTTGAATTATATAAATTCTAATTACTTTACTTACTCCAGCAGGTAGTTCATCATTTTCTTTCCGAGAATAAATCTTAACATCATGAACAATTCCATCTCCACCATGAGGTACTCTTAGGGAAGTATCACGAACTTCTCTTGTCTTTTCTCCAAAAATGGCGTGTAATAGTTTTTCTTCAGATGTTAATTCAGCCATTCCTTTTGGTGTTACTTTACCAACAAGAATATCACCTTCGCGAACCTCAGTTCCTATCATAACAATTCCATTCTCATCAAGGTTCTTTCTTGCTTCTTCTGATACATTTGGAATATCTCTTGTAATTTCTTCTGGTCCTAATTTAGTATCTCGGCATTGCATTTGATAATCTTCCATATGAAGTGAAGTATAAGCATCATCTTTAACTAAATTTTCATTTAAAATAACTGCATCCTCATAATTATAACCATTGAAAGTCATAAAAGCAACAACAACATTTTTACCTAAAGCAAGTTCACCTTTATCTGTACTTTGTCCATCAGCAATTACTTGTCCACGTTTAACTTTATCACCATATCTTACAATTGGTCTATGATGTTGACAAGTACCAGCATTAGAAAGTTCAAAGTTGGCTAAATTATATACGTCTTGACCAGTTGCATTTTTAACAACAATTTTTTTAGCATCAACATAATCAACAACTCCATCAGCTTTGGATACTATTACAGCTCCTGAATCTTTAGCTGCAATGTATTCAACTCCTGTTCCAATATATGGAGCTTCACTTCGAAGTAATGGCACAGATTGTCGTTGCATATTTGCACCCATTAAAGCTCTAGTTGCATCATCATGTTCCAAGAATGGAATACAACTCGTAGTAACAGCTACAACTTGTTGAGGAGATACATCAACATAATCAACTTTATCAGAACTAGTTAAAATATTTTCACCTTTATATCTAGCTGTAACTTGATCTGGTACAATGCAATTGTTATCATCAGTCTCAACCGTTGCTTGAGAAATAATAAATTCTTCTTCTTCATCAGCTGTTAAATAATCAACCGTATCCGTTAATTTTCTATTTTCAACTTTTCGATATGGAGTCATGATAAATCCATAATCATCAACTTTAGCATAACTTGCAAGCGACGTAATAAGCCCAATGTTTTGTCCTTCTGGTGATTCAATTGGACAAATTCTTCCATAGTGACTAGCATTAACATCTCTAACTTCAACCCCAGCTCTATCTCTCGATAGCCCACCAGGTCCTAAAGCTGATAAACGTCTTTTATTAGTAAGTTCTGCAAGAGGGTTAGTTTGATCCATGAATTGAGATAATTGACTACTTCCAAAAAACTCTTTCATAGCAGCCGTAACTGGTCTTATATTGATTAAAGTTTTAGGGGTTACTTCATCCATTTCTTGAGTAGTCATTCTTTCTCTAATTACTCTTTCCATTCTAGCAACACCAATTCTAAATTGATTTTGAAGAAGTTCTCCAACTTGTCTAATTCTACGATTTCCTAAATGGTCAATCTCATCAAAATTCCCTACTCCATGTAATAAATTTAAATAATAACTTACAGAAGCATAAACATCAGAAATAGTTAAACGTTTAACATTAATATGTTGATCATTTCCAATCACAATAAGCTTATTTTTCTTATTAGTTGGATCATAAATTTTAATGGTTTGAATTTTATCATTATCATCTAAATCTTTATTAATTTTTACTTCTACTAAATTATAATCATTGGCAAAGATTGTTTTTAAATCTTCTAAAATATCTTTTGTAATAACAGTATCTTTTGGATATTTAATTTCACCATTAATTTTAATATCTTCAGCCAAAGTTTGATTTAATAATCTATCTGTTATATTTAATTTACGATTAAATTTATAACGTCCAACTTTAGCTAAATCATATCTAAATTCATCAAAAAACCTTGTAATTAATTGATTTTTTGAACTATCAAGAGTTGCTGGCTCACCTGGTCTTAATTTTTCATAAATTTCAAGTAAAGCTTCATCCGTATTTCTTGTTGAATCTTTAGCAATAGTATTTTCTAAATATTCATCTTTTCCAAATACCTTATATATATCATCATCACTTGATAAACCAAAGGCTCTTAAAAGTGTTGTTAAAGTAACTTTTCTCGTTCTATCAATTCGAACATAAACAACATCTCTTGCATCCGTTTCAAACTCTAACCAAGTACCTCGTGTTGGTATAATTTGAGATGTAATAACTTCCCTTCCATTCTTATCAATTTCCTTGCTAAAATAAACACTAGGACTTCTTACTAATTGACTAACAATAACTCGTTCAGCACCATTAATAATGAAAGTTCCACTGTCTGTCATAATTGGCATATCGCCTAAAAATATTTCTTGCTCTTTTACTTCTCCAGTTTCATGATTAAATAATCGAACTTGAACCTTTAAAGGAGCTGAAAAAGTAGTCTCTCTATCCTTGCTTTCTTTAATTGAAAATCTTGGTTCATCAAAATGATATTCACCAAATTCTAATGAGTAAGTACCCGAAAAATTCTCAACTGGAAATAAATCATTAAACACTTCACCTATCCCAGTATTAATAAACCAGTCATAACTCTTTTTTTGAATCTCAAGTAAGTCTTTTAATTCAAACGTATTTTTAATCCTTGAAAAGGATCTTCTTTGACGATAATCGCCACAATTAATAAGCTTATAAGCCATTAGTTTTCACCCCTATACACTATTTTTTCCCTCTAACATATTAATAATTTATAATATGCCACCAATCTATATTAATAACATAATTTTTTTCAATAGTCAACAATATTTTGTAAATTTCTAATTTTTTTCATCTTAACATTACTATTCGAACTCGTTTTTAAAATGAAAATTCTTATTTTTAGCAATTTATTAAACTGTATTAATATAAAAGTAATTAAAATTTAATATTTACAATTAATTATTTTACATATAATTTAAAACTAAGAAATTTAACTTTCAATAGTAATTTTACGTTTTTAAAGCCAAAATATAAAATCCTTTACTTTTTTCTAAAACTGTAATTTCATAAATTTTTTCAAAATCTTTCATAAAAGACTTTGCCCCTTGTTCTTTTCTTATAACAATATACATTATTCCACCTTTTTTTAAATGCAACTTACAATCTCTAATTAAAGAATAAAGCTTTTCTTTCCCAACCCGAATTGGAGGATTACTAATAATAAAATCATAAATTGCAGAAACATTATCTATCCCATCACTTTCAAAAATTTGAACATTAACTGAATTATCATGAGCATTTAATTTGGTAAGATGTAAAGCTCTTTTATTAACATCAATCATATCCATTTTTACATTTTTTAATTTGGATAAAATTATACCAATTGCTCCATATCCACATCCCATATCTAAACCTAAACCTTGGATATCTAATTTCAAAACAGTATCAATTAATAACCAAGTTCCAAAATCAAGTTCCCCTTTTGAAAATACTCCGTTATCAGTTTTAAACTTAAATTCTTGATTTAAAAACTTAACTTTAAATTCTTTTATTTTACTTTTTAAATTATTTGCATTTGTAAAATAATGTTCCATATCTCACCCTAGCCATAGACAAAAAAATAAAAAGGGGCAACTAAATTCAATATTAATATAGTTACTCCTTTCTTGTTCTTGTTATTTTACAGCATTTTTTCTAAAAATGCAAGCAATTTTTGTATTTTTATACACAAATTAGTATTTTTTAACTTCTTTTTTATATCATTTTAAATGAAATCAATTAACTCAACACTATCAGGATCATAATTAAGAGATTTAACAACCGAATCTAATTGATATTCATCAAATGAAGCTTCAATTTCCTGTTTAGTTTTAAAAAAGAGACCGACTTGATACATAAATATTTCTTTTATTGATTGCTTTTCTATTCCAATTCCCATTAAATACTCTACGATAGTTTGCACATTTTCATAATTTAAATCAATATTAGTTAAAATATTTTCATAGTTATTTTCAATAATTTCTTTTATTTCACTATCACTAAATCCATCTTTTTTTAAAAAATCCATCTTAATTTCCTCCTTCTAATAAATTTGAAATTTCTGTTTCTAATGTTAAGTATTCATCACGTTTAATAACACTATTATAAGTAAGTGCAATAAGCATTGCTTCTTTAACAGGAATATTCTTTGTTATAAAGAAATTATATAATCTAATCGTTTTTAATCTTGAAAAAGTTAAACCATTAATTTTATATCTTAAATCATCAACTTTATATTTACTATCAAGTTTTAAAATATTTTCTGATATAGTTAAATCAAAATCTTTTTTATAAGATAATTCTTCTTTATATTTAGCTAAATCTCCTTTACTTGTAAATGTATATTCATTATCAAAGTAAAGGTTTTTATAATCTAGTGGAAGGGTTAAAACATCAACTTTAGGATTAGTTATTTCTCCTGATAAAATACCTGGTTTGTTACCATATATTTTTTGTCCATTTTCACTTGCATATCTTAGTTTCATTAAAGCATCACGACTTATATTATTTAATTTATATGGATTTTTAATAATATATTCTAGTCCATTAAAGGCTTCTTCATGTCCTAGTAAACCACTTTTTTCAGAACCTTTTGCTTCTAAGTAATAATCAAGATTTGTCAAGACACGTTTATTACCTAATAAATATTTAACATTATCATCAGTTAAAGGAATTTTATAGTCTTTCGTTAAATTGTAATTATTTTCAAGGGCTACATTATCCATAATTAAGAGTTCACGGTAGTTATCAAATAAACTAATTAAGTTAATTCCATGTCCACGGTAAAAATTAATATTTTTTAAGAAATCATCTATCACTTTTTCATTTGCAAGTAAAGTAGGCATAGTACTTGTAATTATCTCCCAAACTTTTTGATGTTCTTTTTTATCAAAGATATCATTGATAGCATTTACTACAAGTTTTATTTCACTACTTGGAACTAATAAAGTTTGGCTTAATAATTGAGGTTTAACCTTTAAAATATCAAGTAGTTCATTTTCTTTTAAAATATCAATAACTTCTCGAACATTAACATCACTCATCTGACCTATATTAGTCAAAGTATCTGATATAATTCCTTCATTTGTTAAAATTTCTTTAACTTTATCAGAATTATTAATTTCCGTTGTTACTGGAGACTCTGGAGCTATTGGCTTAGTTTCAGTAACTGAAGGTTCTGGTATTGAAACTTTTGTAACATTAGAGTTTTCATCTTTAGTTTTTGTCTCCATTTCTTTTAATTTAGCATCAATTTTACCAATTATATCTTCAAGCTCAGCTGTATTTGAACTTGTTTCAACAGGTGTTGTTGATATTTCTGGTATCGGAGAAATACTAGGCGTCGTAGCCTCAACATTCGTATTTGGAGCTGGAATTTCAATTGGAGTTACCTGAGAAATTTCAATTTTGGGAATTTCTACTTTTGGTACTTCTACCTTAGGTACTTCTTCTTTTAGATTTTCTTTAGAAATTATATCTTTTTGAAAAGTAGGATAAGGAAAATCATCTTCATGATTTACAATAGGTATTTGTTTAGTTTTATCAATTTCAACTGTTGGTGTTATTTTTTTATCTTCAGGCTTGATATCAATTTTAGCTTGCTCTGGTCTTTCTTCTTTATTAGTTATTTCATCATAAATATTAATAGGTTCATAATGGAACTCAGGAACATCTATTTCATTTAAAGTATAATCATCTTTTTGTTCTATATCTCCAATTGGAGTTTGATTAGTTGCATAGATATCAGCATTATATTTTAACAAAAATTCAAAGATTAAAACTTTCTCATCAAGGGGAGTATTAGCAAATTCTAAAGACTCAATAATATCATCAATTTCAATAATATAAAGGTTTTCTTCTAATTTAGAAACAATCGTTTGAAATTTTTTAAGATCATTGTTTAAAATATTTATATCTACTTCTGGTAGTCTTTTTTTACTTTCATTTAAATTAGCTATTACATCTTCTAAAGATGCTTTTTTATTAATCATTTCTTCAATAAATGTTTGAATAGCATTAGCTTGAACATCTGTCAATTCAAGACTAATTCCTTGTCTTATACCTTGAATAATATACATAATACCTTGATAATTACAAGTTTTATCTTGAAAAATATCTGATACACTTGGATCAAGCATTAGTAATACTTTTTCAAATTCATCACGACTTAAACTATCAAAAGCTAAAACATTATTATTTCCAAATAAATCTATCTTCTCTTGAATATAGTTTAAATCATTCATATTTTTTTCTAATTCACTATTTAAATAGTTCAAATTATCAATATTCCTGTTAATTGAATCAATTCTAATTTTTAATATTTTATATAATTTATCTTGCATTTTCTTCCTCCATTTTTACATCTAACATATTTAAATCAATTGTCATGACTAAATCATCAATTGTTAAGTCTTTTAATAATAAATCTCGTTCGTTATCATTAATTGCTATTTTATCTTTTTCTTTTAAAATTTTTCCTAATAAATCTCGTTTATTATATAGGAATGTTTTTAAATTATTATTTTTATCAATCACCCCTATAACTAATACATAACCATTTTCTAAGTACGTATAAACGGTTTTCACAATAAATTCTGATTTTATATATAAATAAGTTCCGTTATAACAGTAGTCAGGTATCTTATATTCTTTATTTTGTTCTATATCAAGTAAGTTTTTGTAAATTGGTCCTTGATAAATTGGATTACATTTTTCAAGATAATCACGTACTAGCGATACACCATCTTCCATTACAAAAACTAATTTTTTATCATGACTTAAATTATAACATATCTCTTGACGTCTAAATTCTTCTTCATAATCATTTAACATTTCATATTCTTTATAGTATTTTGTTATCTCATCATATTCAAAGGTTTCAAATAATCTTGCTATTTTGTTTAATAGATATTTTTTCTTTTTAGATATAAACTCTTGATTAACTTTACCATCTTGAATAATTTCTTCTTCTTTAAAATTTAAATCACTAGTTTTATCAATTAGATAAGCATTCTTTTCTAATAATGCTTTAACTTCAGAAAAGTTAATATCATTTACAAACATATCTTTACTTTCGGTTGTCATACTATAATTTTTAATGTTACTTCTATTAACATACAGTAGAATTTCATACCTATCTTCTAAGCTTAACTCAATTGAATTAAGTAAAGCTATAAATTCCTCAGAATCTGTAATAAAAACATTATCAGCTTTTAAAATTAAATAATATTTATTAAGTAATTCTTGATGTTTTAAGTTATCACTTTTCGTTTGGTATTCTTGAGTTACATTTTGCCATAATTCATTTAAATAATTAACTAAGAATTCCATATACTTAATTGCTTCTTTATATTGTGGTAACTCTTTCATGTTCTTATCTTGATTCTCTAGCAAATATTTGGTAGATTTATATTTAGAAATTAAATTATCATTTGCTTTACTATAGATTTTAAGACATCTAATAATAAAATCTTGATCATAATAATCTAGTATTTCTAAATAGGACTTTTTTCCAAGTTCTACAATCTCAGTAATCGTTTTCAAAACTTCACTTAACGATTTAATTTCAACTCGGTTTTCTCCAATATTCGCAATTTTAGGTTCTATGTATGCTAATAATTTGGCCAAACTATTATTCACTAGACACCACTATCCCTTATTATATTAATATAATAACATAAAGTTTCTTTTTTGACAATATTTTATTTGTAGTTTTTTTTGAAACGTTAATTTTAATAGTAAATTTCAGTTTTAACATTAAGTGAAAGTTAGTTTTA